>CAYTRJ010000130.1:0-5041 GCA_964440185.1 uncultured Faecalimonas sp.
CCATATTATAAGAAAAGGCTTTCTGCTATGCAAAGAAGCAATGAGAAAGTCTTTTCTTTCAATTACAATTAAATTTCTGATTCAGTTTGTCGTTATTAACCTTCAAACATATTTACGAGGAACATTGAGCATGGTTCAAAGTATGTAACAATCATCAATGCAATCAAACTTACACCGATAGATCTAAACAGCCATTTGAACATTGCTTCCATCTTGATTCCACCAATTCTGCATGCAACGAAAGTGTTTACGCCAACAGGTGGTGTTCCCTGACCGATTACGAGGTTCATTACCATAATTACACCGAAATGTATCGGATGAACGCCTAATGCCGTTACAACAGGCAACAAAATCGGTGTCAAAATGATGATTGCAGCCAATGTTTCCATGAGCAAACCTACAATCAATAAGAATATATTTATTAAGAAAAGAACAACAATCCAGTTATCCGAGAATGAAGTAATTGCCTGTGCAATCATTGTCGGAATCTGTTCCATTGTCAGTACACGACCGAATGCTGTAGCACAGGAAACCAAAATCAAACAAGTACCGCATGTTAATCCGGATTTAGAAATAACCTTAGGTAAATCTCTCCATCTTAATTCCTTGTAGACATAAATACTTACGATTACCGCATAGTCAGCAGCAATAACCGCCGCTTCAGTCGGTGTAAATATACCGCCATAAATGCCGCCAAGAATGATAACAGGAACCATAATTGCCCATATAGCATCTTTGAAAGCTTTTGCAGGCTTTACCTTTTCTTCCTGTCTGATTGGACGAATCTGCTGTCCCGGCATATCTAAAATTGCCTCTTCGGTTCCCCATTTTTGTTTCTTCGCAAAAATATGTGTGAACACGACTAAAACTAACGCAAGAATAATGCCCGGAATAATACCTGCAAGGAATAAATCTGTTACGGACTGTCCTGCAATAACACCATACATTATGAACGAAATGCTTGGTGGAATCAGAGGTCCTAACGCACCGGAAGCTGCCGCAATCGCGCATGCAAAACCTTTATCGTAGTTATCTTCTTCCATTGCCGGAATCATGATACCGCCAATGCAAGCAACCGTAGCCGGACCGGATCCTGAAATTGCTGCAAAAATTGCACTTGCAACAACAGTTATTTTTCCCAAAGCACCTGTCGTCTTGCCCATAACAACTTTGCAGAAGTTGATTAGTCTCTTTGATATTCCACCCTCCAACATGATATCTCCGGTCATAATAAAGAACGGTACTGCCAAGAGCGAAAACGAGTCTACTCCTGCAAAATACGACTGAATTATTAAATCAACCGGAAGTCCATTTGAGAAAAAGAAAATGTACATAATACTTGATACACCGAGGGAAATTGCGATCGGCACATTCAGTATCAGCAATACTGCGAAAATTAATATAATTACTAAACCGTCCATCGTTTACCTCCCATCTTTACGCATACTGTTCCGGATATTTTAATCTTCTGTAGATAAGCTGTACTAAGCGAATCGCCATAAGTAAATGTCCTACCGGAATTGCAGCATACATATATCCCATTGTTACATGAAGTCCCATTGAAACTTGTCCGCTTGCAAGAAGATCCATACAATAGTCAAAGCTAAAATATGCAATTATTAGCGTATATGCAAAGAAGATAATGTCTGCTAAAATCGGTACATATTTCCTGATCTTCTTTGGATATAAGTTTAATGCTGCGTCTATTCTGATATGTGCATTTGAAATGATAGCAAATGCTGCCGATGTATATACCGACCAAATAAACAAGTATCTGGCTAATTCTTCTGACCACGAATTTCCGCTGTGCATAACAAATCTTTCAAAAACTTGGAAAGACAGAACAATCAGAGCTACAACGAGTAATGCTACAGTCAAACCTGCCTCGAACTTGTCGATATACTCTATCTTTTTTTTCATTCTAACACCGCCTTTTTATTTATTCCTAAAATATGGGTTCTCTTTAATTTCATAAGTCATACCAACATCCTTATCTTCTGCGTAGAAGCATCTGCGGTATCCATTCAACTCATCTTCTGTTTCGGACTCGAATACAAAATTTGCATGATTATCTTCAAAATACTTGTGCCATGCATCATAGTCATCGACACTGAATCCAAGGTGGTGCATACCATTATTTCCGGATTCTATGAAGTCTCTGTGAACGCCTTCGCCACTTATCGGCTGAATCAACTCAATAAGACTTCCATCATCCATTGCAATCATACAAATTTTCAAGCAATAGTTTTCTACTTCTTTGCCATAGCTCCAAGTACGACCCGGTCGAAATTCATACGCATCACCTGCAGGCAGTCCGTAAAGTTTCTCAAATCGCTCAACTGCCTTGTTCAAATCGGCAACCACGAATCCAACATGATGCAGTCCTACTTCTTTTAATTTTTTCATTTTTTCCTCCTTTCATTTACTTTTCATGATAAAACTATATCTTTTCTTTTCGCCTTACCTTTGAGAAATTCTTCTAATGATTCCATATTTTTTAGTTTAATTTGTCCTTTCTCTAAAAGAACAAATTGCTTTCCTGTAAACTCAATGTAAAGGAAATTTTCAAAGTATCCCCATTTTCTCAAATGTTCCCAACCTATTTCGGTTTTTTTACCATTTGAAGTGCTCGTGAATAAATCTTCTTTAAATTCGTATGTTACTTTTGCAGGTCTGCTCTTTGCAGCTTCATTTTTCTTACTTTGTTTTTTATTAAAACATGCCCTGATAAGCAACCAGATAAAGAACGCACTTAATCCGAATAAAATAGACGCACTGACTGCATTTACATCATCATCTCGCATCTGAAGAAGTGCAATAACGAAACTTGTTACTGCTAAAACAGCAAATATTACTACTCGAATTTGTTTACCTCTTTTCCCGGTACCCATTAACGCAGTAACAGCCTTACGCTCATTTTCGCCTACAACTATCTCAAATTTCATCATGTCCTCTTTGAAAAATGTGTGCCAAAAAACCTAACATTTTTTGGCACATAAACGATTTTTGATAATTACCTTATTTAATCTAAACCAAATTATTTGCCTAAGATATCACGAACTGCATCTATTGTTTCCTGTCCTGCAATATTTGCATAATCCTCATAAACACTCTCTGTTGCATCCTTGAATTCTGCCAACTGTGCATCTGTATATTCAATTACTTTTACGCCGCTGTCAGCAATTGTTTGCAATGCTTCAGCATCGAAATCTGCTTCATACTGTCTTACTGCAGCAAGATAGTCAACAATACACTCGTCATAAATTGCCTTTAAGTCGTCCGGAAGTGCATCATACCATTCAGCATTTACGATAGGTACATGTAACAATGCTGTCGGTTTTGTTACTGCTAATTCTTCTATAACTTCCATAAATTTATCCGATACAAACAGACCTGTAGAAGTCAACAATCCATCTACTGTTCCTTGCTGTAATGCAGTATAACATTCGCCGTAGTTAATCTGCGTTGCACTTGCTTTCAATGCGTTGATTGTCTGCATCTGTAAGTCAGATGACAATGTTCTGATTTTCTGTCCTTTGTAATCCTCAAGCGTTCCAAGAGCTTTTGTTGAACCAACGGAAAGCCATCCCAAGCTGTAGCCGCCCAATGCCTTAACGCCTGCAGCTTCTGTCAATCTGTCCGACCAACCTTTTGCCAAATCGCTGTCAAGAACTTTGTAGAATTCCTCATTAGTAGCAAACAAGTACGGATAATCAAATACCTGATATTCCTGAATGTTTCCGATAGCTGCCAACGACGATGTTGGTACGGATGTCATCTGAACAATATTCTGCTGAACCTTTTCAGCATCTTCATTGTTTGAATTTGATAATGCCTTGTTAGAATAAATCGTAACCTGAATGCGTCCCTCAGAGCGTTCTTCCAACTGTTCCTTTAAATAAGCCCATCCCATATGGATAGGGTCGGATTCGGAAGCAATGTGAGAAATCTTCATTTCAATCACATCACCTGCAACCACATCATCGTCTCCTTCGTTACCACCACATCCTGTCATAACGAAAACGGAAGTGAGTACCATCACAAGTACTAATAACATCGATAAAAATTTTTTCATTTTTTCTCTCTCCTTATCGTTTGAATTTTGATTTTCACACCACTCTGTAGTGTGTCATTCGCAATTAGAATAGTGCAAGAACAATGCCAATTTAACTTTTGCACACTTTTCAATCTAAATTTATGTCATCATCTCGTTATTTCCCGCAAATTTCATATCAAATTCTTTAAAATCCTAACTGTGATATTACAAATCGGTTTAATCTTGTGACACATCCTGTCACACACATATATATGCCTGTGACTTTTTTAACAGCATGTCACTCTATTTTTAAAGTGTCACACTTTTTCGAATTTTTTTGATAATATTCCCCTCGGCTACTTAATAATTCTTTCAGTGAATCCATACTTTCATCTGTGTATTTATCTTGATCAAATATAATAGCATCATTTGAACGAAACATAATAAAAATACAACCTTCATATTCTCCCCATTCTCTGATTTCGCTCCATTCCTTTATGTCCATAACTTTGTCAGTCTCGCACCAAATCCCCTTATTTCCAAAAGAATACTCTATAGGTACTCCTATCATCGCTTTGGCACGCCTTTTGGCTATCTTCATATAGTCAATCATACCCATATGTACAGCAATAGTTTGTCCAATGCACAAAACCGTCAGAATAAGCAATACCACCCATTGTGCAGTAGTTCGTGCATCATAAAAAAACAAATCATATAAAAAAACAAGTGCTACGACTGATGCAACCGCCGCAGTACGCAAAAATACACCTCTATGTGTATTACTTCTCGTTTGCAACAGCCATGCAATAACTCGTAGCTCCTTTTCTTCTAAAGTAACAACAAACCTCATATTTGTAACCTCCTCTTTCACGCTTGGCATTACATAGTATATTTAAACGCAACTTCTGTGCCAATTTATCCTGTCACATTTTTTATATCGCCTTTGCAATTACATTTTAGCGGATTTTCCGCTATTATACAACACCAAGTTACAAAGCGTGATAA
>CAYTRJ010000131.1:0-4960 GCA_964440185.1 uncultured Faecalimonas sp.
GGATATTTGCTTTTTTCAAACCATCGTTATACCATTGATTTGACAGGTATACTAATTTCTTCGTATATTCCACTTATTTCACCATCACTCTATTAATTCTTTTTCATATATTCTTTCAAAATGTCTGCCATATCAGTCAGGTCTTCTTGGTATACCGCTTCCTCAATATCCTCTACTTCTAAACAAGGTTTAAATTTCTTTAATTCTTCTTCAAAATCTAGCATCTGTATTCCTCCCTAACATAATCATCATACGCACAGCTTCCTAAAAAAGCAATAGGTTACCGTGCGCATTTTTTGATATTTCTCTACATTTCACTTGTCGATTCTGGTTCCACAGGTGCTACATACTCTGAAGCAAGAACCAAGTTTCCTTGTTGATAACGATATTCTTCTGAAGAACGGAACACACGGCTGCTCGAACCAACTTGCGATACCACAATGCTGTCGCCTTCCTGTAATTCTACATTTTCTAACTCAATATGTGTATCATTATAGAATATCGTTTTTTGTTTTTCCCCATTCAAATAGATTTTACTATTTGCAGTCATATTTTCTCCATAGAATGCATATCGTAATGAATCCGTATATTCCTCAAATCCATTGAGTGAAACATCAAGTACCCCCATTCGGAATTCTCCGTCTATCTGCGGTGCATTTTCTGCTCCACCATATAGATAATTTTTACCATATAGCATGTCATATTGAAGCAACTCTAAGTCTGGTAAATAGTCTTTTGTTTGACGTCTTTCCTGATGATAATTAAAAATAGTTCCCGAATGAATACCCAATCTTTCAAAAACTTCTGCCATTAATTGGTATGTTGGAATATTTCGGTCTTCTTTTTCCAATCCTATATTATCCCAAATTACATAATTTGTATTATATAAATAACGGCTCTTCAAGTCTTTTGCTTCCAATCCCATTGTTGGTAAATGATCTCCATACAAGATCAAGACTGTTTCTTCATCTCTTTTTTCTAATTCACTAATTAGATCAGCAATAAATTTATCTGTTTCATACAGATGATTTACATAGTATTCCCATGCATTTGTTCGTCCTTCGTCTTCTATTCCATAAACATTAATGGTTGGATTTTCAATCACCTTTTCTTCTGGATAATCACCATGACCTTCTACTGTAATGCCAAATACAAAGTCTTGCTGCTCTGTCGAATCAAGTGCATTTAAAATATGTTCTGTTAAAATATCATCTTTTGCCCATCCATTTTCTGTGAATTGTAGGATGTTCATGAATTCTTTACTTGCGTAAGTATCAAACCCCATATTATTGAACACATCTGCACGGCTGTAAAAATTACCACCATTGTTGTGTAATGCGTGTGTACCATATCCAAACTTTGCTAGCGCTGTTGCCACACTTTCTGTTGGCTGATACTTTATGATTGTTTTGTAAGGATACTCACCTGGTCCGAAATAGCGCAAGTTCATCCCAGTTAATACTTCAAATTCTGTATTTGCAGTTCCTGCTCCCACAGATGGAACTTTAAAATATCCTGACGAATAATTTTCCATTAATGAATGGAATGTTGGAATTGGATCTTGTGATGTATAGAAAAACTCGGCTTCGTCTGTATCAAAAAAGGACTCTAATTGAATCAAAATAATATTGGGAAACTTGTCTGTTTCCGCTGTTGATTCTAATAGTTTTCCATCATGTGTCACTTCTGCTATCGTTTCTTCGCTATACTCACTTGGTTGACTAATCCCTGTGTTAAATACACTTGCACTGAAGCAATAAGGCAAACCATAGTCTTCATATGCGAATGCAATATTTCCGAAATAATTTGATACAAGACGTTTCTCGATTGCTATATCTGTCACCTTTGCCATTGTTCCAAAACTAACTACAATGGCAATCACTGCAGGAATACGATACATCTTACCTGTATATTGTCCCCCTCGTCTCCACATAGAAATAAGCCAAACAACTACTGCAAGTATTCCAACGATCAGCATAGCTCCTTGTGCTCCTGTGAAATACTTGTCAATTAATGTAACAGCATCTCCTAATACCTTCAAATCTTGTGCATTAAATGGCGTTACACGTACACTTAACATATATCCGTTGGTAATCCCGATCACCATCCAGAATACGCTAATGATAATTCGAAAGAATACACGTCGTCTTACTAAATACACCAAGAAGAATGTAATAAAAATCATGTATGCATTAAAAAGGAATGTCCATGGTGAACCTACCATATAATCCCACGCTTCCATTGGATTGTGTCTCGAAATTGCTTCAATGGTAAAATTCAAGACGCATGCCAAAAGCATATGAAGTACAAGTGAAAAGCGATTCATCCACAAATACACTGGTTCCATTTTCTTTGCAAACGCACTATTTCTTCGTTTTTCCAAAATAGCCTGCCTACGTTCTTTTCTTTGTTTGAAATACTCTCCTATTCGGATACGTTTCATACTCTACCTCTCGTTTTATGATTCAAACCTACAGGCTTATTTTTTTAAGCCTGCAAGTCTTTCTTTTACTTGTTCCATCATTTGTGTATACTTTTCAAGTTTTGCTTTTTCTTCATTGATTTTTGCTTCTGGCGCTTTGCTGATAAATCTTTCATTGCTAAGCATTCCGTTTACACGAGCAAGTTCTTTTTCTAATCTTGCTTCTTCTTTTGTTAAACGTTCAATTTCTTGTTCAAAATCAACTAATTCAGCAAGTGGTAAATATACAACTGCATCTGTTACAACAACAGAAACTGCGTCTTCTGCAATACCATCTTTTGTTGCTTGTACTACGATTTCACTTGCACTCATAAGTGGTGCTGCAGATGCTTTCATTTCTTCGATACCTGCAGTTAAGTCTGCATTTTCGCATACAACAAATGTTTGTGCTTTTCTGCTTGGTGCAACATTCATCTCTGCACGAACATTACGTACTCCACGGATGATTTCTTTCATACGTTCTACAATTGCTTCTTCTTTTTCAAAGTTCCATTCGTCCTTAAATACTGGCCATGTTGACATCATAAGTGATTCTTCTTCTGGTACTAATACACTATAGATTTCTTCTGATACAAATGGCATATATGGATGTAATAATTTTAATCCATTTGCTAAGACTGTTTTCAATGTCCAAAGTGCCGCATTTGCTGCTTTTGCGTCTTCATCAGCATGGTAAATACGATATTTTGCAAGTTCAATGTACCAGTCACAGAATTCATCCCATATAAAATCGTATACCTTTTGTAACGCAATACCAAGTTCGAATTTATCCATATTTTCTGTTACATCTTTTGCAAGTGTATTTACTTTTGATAATACCCATTTATCTACTACTGACAAATCAGCTGTATCTGGAGT
This sequence comes from uncultured Faecalimonas sp., assembly GCA_964440185.1. Classification (GTDB taxonomy): domain Bacteria; phylum Bacillota; class Clostridia; order Lachnospirales; family Lachnospiraceae; genus Faecalimonas. The sequence continues at coordinate 3,341 of CAYTRJ010000131.1, forward strand.
TGTGATTTCTTTTCCTTCCATGTTCATCATGATGAAACGTGAAGCATTCCATACCTTGTTTGCAAAGTTTCTGTTTGCTTCCACTCTTTCATCATAAAATCTCATATCGTTACCAGGAGCATTTCCTGTTACCAATGTCATACGAAGGGCATCTGCACCGTATTGTTCGATTACTTCCAATGGGTCAATACCATTTCCTAATGATTTACTCATCTTACGACCTTGTGAGTCACGTACTAATCCATGAATAAATACAGTATTAAATGGTGTTTTTCCTGTATGAGCAAATCCTGAGAATACCATACGGATTACCCAGAAGAAGATAATATCATATCCTGTTACTAATACATCTGTTGGATAGAAGTAATCTAATTCTTCTGTGTTTTCTGGCCAGCCAAGTGTTGAGAATGGCCATAACGCAGAACTGAACCATGTATCTAATGTGTCTTCATCTTGTGTGAAGTGTGTGCATCCACAATGTGGACATACTTCTGGCATTTCTCTTGCTACTACAAATTCACCACATTCATCGCAGTAGTACGCTGGAATTCTGTGTCCCCACCAGATTTGTCTTGAAATACACCAGTCACGAATATTTTCTAACCAGTGTAAATAAATCTTATCGAAACGTTCTGGTACAAATTTTAATTCTCCAGTTTTTAACGCATTGATCGCTGGTTTTGCAAGTTCTTCCATTTTTACAAACCATTGTTGTTTGATCAATGGTTCTACTGTTGTATGACAACGGTCATGTGTTCCTACATTATGTGAATGATCTTCAATCTTTACAAGCAGACCTTGTTCTTCTAAATCTGCAACCATTGCTTTTCTTGCTTCATAACGGTCCATACCAGCATATTTTCCACCAAGTTCATTGATTGTTGCATCGTCATTCATGATGTTGATTTCTGGTAAGTTATGACGTTTTCCAACTTCAAAGTCATTAGGGTCATGTGCTGGTGTGATCTTAACTGCACCTGTTCCAAATTCTTTATCTACATAATAATCAGCGATAATAGGAATTTCTTTGTTTACCAATGGAAGCATAACTGTCTTTCCTACGATATCTTTGTATCTTTCATCATCTGGATGAACCGCAATCGCTGCATCCCCAAGCATTGTTTCTGGACGTGTTGTAGCAATTTCAAGGAATCTGTCTGTTCCTACAATTGGGTATTTAATATGCCAGAAATGTCCTGCTTGCTCTTCATGTTCCACTTCTGCATCTGATAAAGAAGTTTTACAAACTGGACACCAGTTAATGATTCTTGATCCTTTGTAAATGTACCCTTCTTCGTATAATTTAATAAATACTTCTTCTACAGCTTTTGAACAGCCTTCATCCATTGTAAAACGTTCTCTGTCCCAATCACAAGAAGTACCTAATTTTTTTAATTGAGATGTGATCGTTCCACCATATTCTTCTTTCCATTCCCATGTTCTGGCAAGGAAACCTTCACGTCCTAATTCTTTTTTATCAATTCCTTCTGCCTTTAATTGTTCTGTTACTTTTACTTCTGTTGAAATCGCAGCATGGTCTGTTCCTGGAATCCAAAGTGCATTATATCCTTGCATTCTTTTAAAACGAATCAAAATATCTTGTAATGTATTATCAAGTGC
>CAYTRJ010000132.1:0-4886 GCA_964440185.1 uncultured Faecalimonas sp.
ATGCAGAGCCATATCTCCTATCTCGTCAAGAAATATTGTGCCATGATTAGCTTGTTCAAACAACCCGATTTTGCCGGCTGGAGATGCCCCTGTGAAAGCACCTTTTTCATATCCGAACAGCTCACTTTCCAAGAGAGATTCCGGCAGGGTTGCACAATTTACAGCAACAAAAGGAAACTTCTTTCTGCACGAAAAGTTATGTATGGATTGTGCAAACAACTCTTTTCCAGTGCCACTTTCTCCATTAATCAAAACGGTATAGTCTGTAAGTGCAATTTTTTTAGCCAGATTGATGCTTTTCTGCATGACTTCCGATGTGTACAAGATATCGTCGAAACAGTATTTCGCCACTCTACCCTTTTGTATAAGCAATTTTTTCGAATCGCTGCTGAATTTTTGCAAGTTCTCTTTTACTGATAAGGAAAGCGAATAACCCATGATTTGGTCTTGAACACAAAGCGTTTTTTTACTGACACTATAATTGCATTCCCGGAAATTGACTAACTTGTTTTCATAATCAGCATCAGGGAACAGTTCTCCGAAAACTTCTTCAAAAACAACGGTTAGCGACATGTAACCGCTTTGTGCTATCTCAAAAGCAAGATTTGCGGCATCATTAAAATATATAATTTCATAGTTACTGTCGCTAATGATAAGAGAATCTTGTACCTCCTGTAAACTTTGCTTCAGCAATTCATCTTTTAAGCTGTCCGTAATGTAGTGCTTAGCTGCATCTCCTGTGATACTTTGAATATATGCCAACAAATTTCTGGTAACTTTACTGTCGTTTAGATTTAGTCTATTGATGATAGTTGTAAATGTACTTACATCAACACGCCTATTATGTATATTTATAATCCTATCAATATAACGAGGAACAAGCTTTACTTCATCCGGTGTAATAGCAATCCGAATATGCCGATATTGTTCATCATCCATCGAGGAAAGATATGGAATCAAATTAAGATGGTTCAGTCCCAATTCATATAAACTGTTAGTTGTTTGCAGTGTACTTTCATCAGAGTCACTTACAACCATTATGTCAACGCCCGACGGCAACATGTAGATTTCCTCCAGATACTTTTGTTGGAAAGCACGTGAAAGGACAATAACTTTATCTTGAGATGATACATACTCCTTCATTGGATATACGCGTTCGTTATATAAAACAATAAAAAGATCTCCATCGGAAACATCTCCCGGTTTTATTTCATTTAGGAAGCATAACTTTATGTCTACAATGTCCTCAAATACAAAACGCATATCATCAAGAAGATTTAGACAACTTTCTATGCTAATTCTGTCGTTAAAAACCATATATATCGTTTTCATCCTGTTTTACCTCCTCGGCTCCTTTTATCCTATAATTATAGGATAAAAACAAGATTTTAGTCAATATTAAATGTTTTTTTAATCATTAACTATGCCTTTTTTTGCGAAAACACGCTGTGTTTTATTAAAAAGCAAATGGCACAAATTTTGCTTAAGCATAAGATGTCGGAAAAGACGCAATAATTCTACAATAACGATGTCAAGAAAGGAGTCAAAAATGTTCGCAATTTTTGAAAGTATCACAAACTGGTTGTGGGGAGTCCCACTTTTAATCACAATTGCAGTAACGGGAATATTTTTAACAATTAAATCCGGTGCATTTCAATTTCGTCATTTTGGATATATTGTAAAAAATATGTTTAAGAAAGAAAGCCGTGAGGGTACCGGTGATGACGGAAAATCATTAACACCTTTCCAAGCGATTTCAATTGCAATCGGCGGTACTGTTGGTGTATCTAACATGTCCGGTGTAGCAACCGCCATCGCAACCGGCGGCCCCGGAGCACTCTTCTGGCTGTGGGTTGCAGCACTGTTGGCAATGATAATTAAAATGTGTGAGGTCACATTAGGTGTATACTACAGACAGAAGCAAGAAGATGGCACATACATAGGCGGTCCGACATTCTATATGAAGAAAGGCTTGGGCGAAGAAAAGAAGTTTCCTTTATGGGCGGTATTTGCAGTAGCTTTCGGTGCAATGATTTTCAGCACCTGGTTTATTACGGCACAAAACTATACTGTTTCCGAAGCAATAGGTTCGACTTTTGATATTCCATACATAATACCTTCGCTCATTTATGTGGCAGCCATTTATCTTGTAATATTCGGCGGCATTAAAAAAGTAGGACAAATTGCATCATATCTGGTACCTATTATGTGTGCGTTTTATGTAGTGGGTTGTTTGATTATCTTGATAATGAATGCAAGTGCTATACCGACAGCGTTTGTTCTGATTTTTAAGGGTGCATTTACAACGCAGGCAGCGACAGGCGGTTTCTTAGGGGCAGGTGTTGCAACCGCAATGAGATTGGGTTTTGCAAGATCTGTATATTCAAACGAAGCCGGCTGGGGAACATCACCGATGGTTCATGCTTCTGCTAAAACGGATCATCCTGTAAAACAAGGGCTAATGGGTGCGTTTGAAGTATTCATGGATACAATTGTTGTTTGCTCTATGACAGGATTGGTTGTTGTTGTAACAGGTTTTTGGAATTCGGGCTTGCAAGGTGCAACCTTGACATTAACTGCGTTTGAGTCCGGCATGGGCTTTGTGGGAAGAATCATAGTGGTAGTATCTATATTCTTATTCGGATTGACAACATCTACAGGATGGTTTACATATTACAGCGTAATATTGAAACACTGGTTAGGCAATAAAAAGAAAATCCTTGCAGTTGCAGAAAAGATTTTCATTATCGGAACACCAATTTGGGGAATGATAAACACATTAGCGAATGTTTACTCTAATGGTACTCCGGCTCAACTCTGGGTATTTTGTGACTTCACTACCATTGTCCCGACATTTATAAATGTTGTAACTTTGTTTATGTTAAGCGGTACATTTGTAAAACTGCTCAAGGACTACAAAGCTCGTTACATGGGAATCGGGGAGATAGATCCGAATATAGAACTTTTCTACGAGGATAAAAAGAAAAAATAGCTTAACATTATAAAAAGTTTGACTTATAATGTTTGATACAAAGAGACTTTAGCTACAGTCCCTTTTATCAACATTTTCGGAGGTGAGAAAAATAAATACAATATACTATAATGGGTTAGTGCGGACACTCGATGAACACGAAAGCTGTTATGAAGCGATTGGCATAACGGATGACAAAATTACTTTTTTAGGAACAAATCATGAAGCACTTCAGCTGGAAGCAAAAGAGCATATTGACCTTAATGGTGCAGTAGTTATGCCGTCTTTTAACGAGGGACACATGCATCTTTCAAATTATGCATTTGCTAACTGCACTGTCCCATTATTTAGCTGTCAATCCGTAGAAGCATGCATCTCGGAAGCAAAAAATTATTTGCACAAAAATCCGAATTCAAAATGGCTATATTGCAGAGGCTTTAATGAAGATAACTTTGTCAGCGAAAAACGTTATCCAACTATGCAAGAGTTAGACGAAATAAGCAACACTATACCGATCATGTTTGTTCGCGTATGCGGGCATGTAGGTATTGCCAATACACCGGCGCTGGAAAAAATCTTAATGCTCGAAGAAGCAAAAGACCTCAGAAATGAAATCTTTGTGGAAGATGGACGCCTTTACGAAGGAGCGTGTCCGCTCTTTTACCGTATTTTAGAAAAGCCAAGTCAAGCGTACATAGAGAACCTCTTTCGATTTGCAATGAAACAGTTAAACAAATGCGGAATTACAGTTTGTCAGCCTGATGACTTTAAATCAATTCCGGGGACAGACTGGCGTGATATTATGTCTGCATACAAATCATTAGAAAAACAAGGTGAAATGACAGTTCGCATATATCAACAGTGTCTGTTTGAAAGATTTTGTGATTTCGAAGAATTCCTCAAAGCCGGTCACAGAACAGGTCAAGGCGGCGATTTCTACAAAGTGGGACCGCTTAAGCTATTGTTAGACGGATCTTTGGGTGCAAAAACCGCAGCCTTGTCACAACCATACGAGGGAACTGTTGATGAGCATGGTATTGCCCTATTTACGCAGGAAGAATTAAATAATTTTATTATTACAGCTCAGAAACACCATATGCAGGTTGCGGTTCACTGTATTGGTGACAGAGCTATGGAAATGTGCATTGAAGCATACAAAGAGGCGAATAGAATTTATCCTCAAAGCGATATGCGGCATGGCATCGTTCACGCACAGATTACAACGGAACATGTCATAAATGAAATGGCACAAAATGAAATCATTGCATATATCCAACCTGTATTTATAGATTATGATATGGATATTGCAGAAAAATGTGTCGGATCAGTGCGTGTACAAAACACTTATGCATGGAAAATGCTAATTGATAAAGGAATTCTGTGTGTCGGTGGCTCTGATGCCCCTGTGGAAAGTTTTGATATACTGCAAAATATCTATTATGCAGTTACACGAGAAAAACTCCATGGCGGTCCCAATGGCGGCTGGCTTCCGCAGCATAAATTGGCAGTGGAAGATGCAGTACGATTATTTACTCAAAACGGAGCAAAAGCTTGTTTTTCCGAAGATTGTATAGGAACGCTAAAAATCGGTTATTTTGCAGATCTTGTAATCTTGGAGGAAGATATATACACCGCAGAGCCACAGCATATCAAAGACATAAAAGTTTTAAGAACTATCTGCGGCGGAAAAACCGTTTACAAAGCAGAATAATGTGAAAGCATGACTCGTTTCAAGTTTTATATAAACCCAAAATTCCGTTATGCCATATGTGACTATAACTTGAACCGACCGTTTTGAACACAAAGACTATAAAAAGGAAGCATTCGCTTCCTTTTGTTGCTTTTCAGATGTTTCCTTTCGCTATCTGTTCGCCTTGTAATATCACGAATTCTTTTAATCGTTTTACATGCAGAT
>CAYTRJ010000133.1:0-4777 GCA_964440185.1 uncultured Faecalimonas sp.
AAATTAAAATTATTAGAAGTACGAAAAGGTCTGTTAACAGAAAGGAGATTGCAAGAAAAATTGATGAGATTGTAAAAGAATAAATAACCATTACCGGCTGATAACTGGATTCAGTCGCTAACTCAAAAAAATTATGAGCAGAGTGTAAAGGCACTTTGCTTTTTGAATAAAAGTGAGGTGCTTTTTTATGGGAATGCATACGCTTGATGATGAAAAAGTTATACAGAAGTATGAGAACTACATAAAGCTGAGAGGGTTTGACCGGACTGTATTAAGTGATTACGTGGAAGCAGTAAAAATTATTCTATGTGCTAGAAAAGATATTGAATATGGGTTAAAAATATCAAGTAGGCTAAAAAAACATATACAAAATTATGTGTTAGGACAAACAAATGGGTACAGCATAGATGATTTGGAAAAGTTGGGATTTGAAAATAACACAAAATATTTTGAAGTACAAAAATACTATGAACTGCTAAAATATGAAAGTCAATTTTTATTTGAAAGTTTTATCTATTACATGGAAAAAAATAGACACCCTCAAAAACGCTTCTATCAGCCACGCAGAAAGACTTTGAAGCGTGTTGTTGATGAACTGCAGGATTTAGAGGACAGAAAAAACGGCAGAATCTTTTACGGATTGTCGCTCCCGAGCAGGACTGGCAAGAGTACTCTGTGCATATTTTTTCTATCATGGATAGCATATAAACGTCCGAACAGCCACAATGCTATGGGCGGTCACTCTGGTATATTAGCAAAAGGGTTTTACAAAGAACTTCTGAATTTGATTGTTACACCGGAATACACGTTCAAAGAATTATTTGATTTTATGCACCCGGAATATGCAGACAAGCCATTCCCTACGGATAAATCGTCAGATGAATTTACAATTACGCTAGGAGATCCAGATAGATTTGCTACAATTACTTGCAGAGGTATTGACGGAACATGGACAGGAGCGGTTGACGTATCAGCAGACGGATATTTGTATGTAGATGACTTGGTACGAGATCGAGAACACTCATTAAGCCCACAACGTATGGAAAATACGTTTCAAGAGTATCTAAATAAAATGGTTGACCGTAAAAATGACGGTGCGAGAGAACTTATGGTAGGTACTCTTTGGAACGTGTTAGACCCATTGCAGAGAATCAGTGTTCAATATGAACGTGACAAAAGATATTATTTCAGACGTATTCCCGCACTTGACGAGAATGATGAGAGTAATTTTGATTATGAAATCAATGGATTTAGCACGGAACATTTCAGAAACATGCGTGATAGGCTTGCTAATGCTGAGTGGATGGCAAAATTTCAACAACAACCTTATGTTAGAGAAGGGTTGCTATTCCCAGAAAACGAATTGAAATATTCTGACGGTATCATAGAAGATGGGACCTGGATTGTGACAGCATTGTGCGACCCAGCGTTTGGAGGAGCTGATAGTTTGTCTATGCCAGTAAAATTAAAACACAAGGAAACAGGAAAGAAGGTCATCATTGACTGGGTATTTAAACAAGGCACACAAAATATCACAATACCACTTGTAGCAGATGCAATTATCAGAAACGTTATTACGGAATTGAAAATTGAAAAAAATGCAGGCGGTGGTTTGTATGCTGATAATTTACAAAAGGAATTAGAAAAAAGGAATTGCCACCATTGCAGAATTATACCATTTATGGCTTCGAACAGAATGGATAAAATGGAAAGAATAAAAGCATATTCCGATTATGTTAAAGATAATTACTATTTCTTGATGGAAAATCGTTTTTTGCCAACACTACAGGAAGACGAGGAAAATGGGATAAATCGTTTTAGGAGAAGCGAGATGTATAACAATGCTATGAATGAAATGCATATGATTACATCAGAAGGAAAAAACAATCATGACGATAGCGCAGATTCAATTACAAATATGGCTATGAACGATGAAAAAGAAGCAAGAAGAACTGTTATTATACAAAGCCCAATTTAAGTATGGAGGTTTATATGGACACCAAAAGTTATTTATCACGTATTAGCAGATTAGACAGGCAAATACAGAACAAACTTTCTGAAATATATCAATTAAAAGCTATGGCTTGCAGCGTTACTGTATCAAAAGATGGGGAACATGTGCAAACCTCCGGCGATAAGGACAAGCTAGGGAATGCTGTCGCAAAAATAGTGGATTTAGAACATGAAACTGACACTCTGGTTGATGAATTTGTGAATGAAAGAAGAAAAATAATAGAGCAAATTGATAAAATTGAAGATGAAGATTTGTACCATGTGTTATCAATGCGGTATATCAGCAAGAACACGTTTGAAGATATCGCAAAGAAAACAAATTGGAGCGTTAGAAAAGTTTTTATGCTGCATGACAAGGCTTTGAAAGAATTTGAACGCCTTTACGGTGATGGATATTTGGAAAATGTGCAGCGACTTACATAAAATTGCATATTTTTTCATATATACATAAAGAAAATTGACTGATATAATAAAAAATGTAGAGAGCTACTAAAAAGCAACTTTGTTTCATTTAGTAGAGTCCCCCTTTCAATATTTAGACAGAAAAAGCATTGCTAGAAATAGTGGTGCTTTTTTTGCACCTAAAAAAGAAGGAATGAGGTAAGTTATGGAAGACGCAAAAACAATTTATTGCCCATCTTGTAATAGAATTGCATGCCATTACAATGGCAGACAAACAATAAACCCAATGGGGAAATGTAAAAAATGCAGGAAGCTTGTAGTTTATGATATTGAAACTGGAGAAACTATATTAAAAACGATGCCAGAGAGAACACAAAGTTCTGGGCTGACGTTCTACTAGAGGTACTTTGTATGCAGATAGGAAGAATAAGGCTTGAAACATATGAGCCATATATAACTCGTGAAAACATAATACCGATTTTACAAAAAGTTTTCCCACAACATGAATTGAATGCAATGCGTTTTCAATATCTTGACGAATATGAGAAAGGCAATCAACCAATAGGAAGAATTAAAACGTATCGACCAGACATCAATGTGCAGACGAACGACAATGTTGCAAATGAAGTTACAGATTTTAAAACTTCTTACCACTGGGGTAGCCCTATTACAATTGTTCAACGAGGTGATGCGAAATATGAAAATTCAGAGGTTACAGAAGCGATTTCTGAAATAAACGCCGGATATGAAACTGAGGGAATTAGAAAAAAAACACAGCATCTTGCTAGAAATGTTGAAATAGGATGTCTTGGTTATACATATGTTGACGTAAACATGGACGAAGAAGATATTGCCAACGGAGGAAGTTACTTCAAAATAGAAAGTCTGGAGCCGACACACACGTTTATTGTTTATTCTTCTTACTACGCAGATAAACGACCAATGATTGGTGTAATGTATAGCACAGATGACAACGGAATGAAACGTATAACGGCATTTACAAAAGACTTTAGGTTTGAGCTAAAAGAATTTATACATGATGAAAGAAGTGGAGAATTGAATCCATTGGGGATAATACCAATTATTGGATGGATAAGGTCATACGATGGATTGGGTTGTTTTGAACGCCAAATACCGGAAATGGATGCATTAAATCTTATGGTGAGTGACTTGGCAAATGATATAGATCAAGAAACACAAGCAATCTGGCATGGTAATGACGTAGATTTCCCAAAGAAGCAGATAGAAAACCAAGATGGAAGTATCACGGAAGAAGAAGCCAGACCGAAAACAAATGAATGGATTATCACACATACAACACTAGACGGGAAAACTCCATTTATTAAGCCATTGGCAATTGGATACGATTATGCAGGGATGCTAAACAACATTTTGGCGAAGAGGGCATTGATTTTGCAAAAATGTAATGTCCCTAGCAGAAATGATAATTCGGGTGGGTCAACTGGCATCGCGATGGATTCCGCAACAGGTTGGAGTTCCGCAGAAACAGAAGCACAAAAACAGCAAAACATTATGGAAACTTGTAAAATGGAAGAAATTAAAGTTGTTTTGAAGGCAATACAAATTTCTCCGTATGTTCCAGCTGATAGTCCATTGCTAAAATTGAAATGTTCGGATTTGAAACCGAGTGTAAAGAGGTCAAAATCATTTGAACTTACGACAAAAGTAAATTTCTTTGCGACAGCAGTAAGCCACGGAATACATGGATTGCATGCATTGAAGGCAATGAATGCTTTTGAAGATGTGGCACAAGTTTGGGAAGATAGTGCAGAACTCATCACAAGGTATCAAAATAGTGTTTTTGATAAGCAAACAACAAATACTACTGCTGTTGGAGGAGAGGGCGAAAATAAGCCCAATTCGGGGCGATTAGAGCAGGATTACAGTGACCAAACAAGCAATTCGCCAGAACTTCAAGTAACAGCAGAAAAAATTGAATAATTACAGTTAATCAGAACTCGCAGAAATGCGGGTTCTTTTTATATACAGTCCTAGAGAAAGGACTTTAATACAACGCAAATGTGGAGAGAAACACATATCAAAAATTCGCAGAAAAGAGGTAAAAGAGATATGGCAAACGAAAACGCAAACAATGTAACCGAAAATCAGCAGGGAGTTAATCAACAGGAAAATAGCACACCGACTGTTGAAGAACTTATGGAACAGCTCAAACAGGCGAATGCTGACAGAGATAAGTATAAGTCTGCAAATGACAAATTGAGCAAAGAAGCCGCCGAAAACAAACGTGCATTAAGGGCAAAGCAGACAGCCGAGGAACAGGAAGCAGAAGCAAAGGCAGAAGCCGAAAAAGCAACGCAGGAAGAATTGGAAAATCTGCGTA
>CAYTRJ010000134.1:0-4773 GCA_964440185.1 uncultured Faecalimonas sp.
TTCCATATTCCCAAGAGCATTATACAGATGAAAATTTAAGAACAACTGCTTTCGGCGATCCACTTACTAGTTATTCTACAGGAACTTTAGCTACATTTCGTAAACTTACATTATCTCCAAATGCACGTATCATATGTAAAGGACAAATTTCTGTAAATGCATGGCAACAAGCTTATGACTCTGGGCATAGTGGTAAAGTAGCAGGACCATATGGAGAAATTGCGCTACAGGAAAATGCAGAAATTATCCTCGCAAACAATGCAATTCTTTATTGTTATGGATATATATCCGGAAAGGGAACTGTATCTGCTGAATCTGGTTCTACAATTCACGAATTGTTTCAAATGACAGATTGGCGTGGAGGAAGAGTCACCTATAATTACTATGAAAAAATGCAATCGGAAAGTTTTTTGAATTCACAATATTATATTCAAAACATTGAAAGTCATTTGATGATTCATAAAGGCGCTAATTTATTAGCTCATGTTACTGTTTATATAACAACTAATTCAACAGCATATGATAGTTCTGCGAATCTTATTGGAGACGAAGGTCTCTTTGTGTTAAACACAGATGATGCGTATATAGACCGTTATTATGATACATCAAACGGAATTGTTAGATATGAATTATATGGAAAGGCGAGTATCGCAAAATATGTACTTACTGTACAAGGTAGTCTATTGGTGGTTCCTGTATCTGTAGAAATGCATACAGAAGATTATGTTTTAAATATTCCTAGCAATATGTCAATAACAGCAAAAAAAGGAGCAGTAATCGACATTCCTTATCAATTCAAATTGCTTCCAGATACTGTTTTGGAGATTGAAGAAGGTGCGACTGTAAATTTAACTTCGGGAATAAATTCCGATAACGAAACTGTTTCTGGACAATTAATATTATATGATTATGACGATTGGACAGAGGGACCTGACGAATATAGTTGGGGAAGTGATTTTATAGCAGTAAAATATACCTCAACTGGACAGAAAAAAACAAGTTTATCTGGAAATAGTGCACAACTTATAGTAAACGGAATTTTAAATATTTCTGATGGAGCTGGTATATACAGTACGAATGATATAAATATTCAAAATGGAAATTCGGCTCTTTCAGGTTCTGGAACAATTATATGGAACGAAACAAAATCCCAACGTGAAAAAATTTACGAATTGCTCAGTGATGTAACTGGGGCGATTGAGGTTGAAACAGAGGATGGAAAAACCAGCAAAGTACCAGTCGATGTCACCCCACTCCAAGCTCCACTTGCGGGTCTTGCGACATCTCCAACTGACTATACACACAGCATGGATTACAACAGTACCTACAAAGGTTTAGACAACAATTATTGGTACCAATACATAATCAAAGCTGTTGCAACAGATGAAGACAACAATCCTGTTGCTGCAACTGTTACGGGAAAGAGTAACCCGATATTAGGCAGTGTAAATGTTAGTAATGAACAAACGGTAGGGTATATTGCAAACAGTACTACTGAAAATGGAACATTCCAATTTACAGTAGATACACCTCAAGATTATGACTTATTAAATGTCAAAGTTGGTAAAACAGAATTAACAGCAGTCGACGGAGTTTACAGTTTAACAAATGTGGATCAGGACACAATGATTCAATTGAATTTCAAAAAGAAAGTGACATATTCCATAAAAATCACATGGGATCAAACTGAGACAGCTGTTTATACAGTAAACGAAGAAACTCACACTTGGAATCCATTGAAGTTACTTTATTACAAATCAAAAACTAATGGAAGTTGGGGTGATACGAAATCTGTTATGAGTATTACGCTCGATAATAAGGATTCCACAGGTGGTTTTACTGCAACATTTGATTATGCACCAAATATAACATCCACACAAACGTGGACAGGCTTAGTTGATAACAAGTTGTCGGTTGCAGCGGGTAAAACAGGGACAACTGCACTTACACTTACTCCAACAGGTGTGCCAGAAACACCACAGACTGGTTCTGAGCTTACATTAGGCACGATTACAATAACACTGAATAAGGAGTAAACATTATGACAAAACAGACTAAGAACAAAATACTAAAAATCATTTTACTTCTGCTAATTGCAATCCTCGTAGTGCTATTGCTTTATCGTTGTGTGAACAAGAATGAAGAAACAACCGTTTTAGAACCAGATTACAATAAAGTAGAAGAAGACAAAAACGTAACAACGATTCCAAATGAAGAGCCTGTCGAAACGCCAGATGTTTCAGAAGGCGGTGGCTCTATGAATTTGGTGTTTTCAGATCAAGTTACAGTTGATTCTGATACAGGAGCAGTTTCACTGCATTATGAAAATCCATCAGATTCCAGCCACTCTATCATAATCCAAATCATTATTGAACGTGGCGAATCACAATATTTAGTTGCAGAATCTGGTGCGATCCATCCAGGACATATGCTGGAAAAATTGCAAATGAAAGAAGAATTACAATTATCTAACGGCGTTTATGAAGGGTATTTTAAATTATACTTTTTTGATAGCGCAACAGGTGAACGGGCGACTGTGGATACAAAAATTCCAGTAGAAATAACCGTTCAATAATCAATGTCAGTTTAAGGGGAGCCCTACTGAAAATAAATAATCAAAAAGGAGAGATTTTATTATGAAAAAAACAATGAAAACATTAGCAGCATTAGGCTTAGTATGTGCAATGGGGACAGTGAGTTTTGCGGCGGAAACAGCAAATATTACAAGCGTAACAGAAAATAATACTGCATCAAAAGCGGTAACTGCTACATACGCAACAGCTGACAAACAAATAACAGACGGTGGTAAAGTATATAGTGTAAAAATTACATGGACAGATATGGGAGTAACATATACAGCAACAGAAAGCGTTACTAACAACTGGAATCCAGTTGAACTTCAATATGAAGAAACTAACAAATCAACAACAGGAGAATGGAGCGACAAGGATGTAACAATTGATATTGAAAATCGTTCAAATGCTGGAATTAAAGCTTCAGCAACATACGCCGCTTCTGGAGAGGAAACAATTACTTTTGACAACAATGGTACACTTGATTTAGGATCAGCTGCAGTGAATGGTGGAAGTGCAATTGCATACACAGATACAACAAAAACAGGTGCTGCACAATCAGGCCAAATTACAGGAACAATTTCTAATGGAAAGATCACTGAAAATAGTGATTTAGGTAACATCACTGTTACAATTGAAGCAGCTAACTAGAAACAAAATAATTTAAAATACAAAAAAGTGATACTTTATGCATCAAAAATGAAAGGAAACGATAATCATGAAAAAAAATAGTGGATTTACTTTAATCGAATTAGTTGTCGTAATGGCAATCTTAGCAATTCTTGCAGCAGTAGCTGTACCAGCATATTCTGGATATATTAAGAAAGCAAATGAAACTGCAGATACTCAAACACTAGAAGGATATAATACAGCTATTGCAGCTGCACTATCTATGGAAGGAAAAGATTTAAAAGACGCTGGAAATTATTTTGTATATACAAGTACTACAAAAGAACTAACTGAAAAAGCTTCGAATGATAATCCAAAGGTATGGAAAAACTTTGTTCAATTCTATGGTTTAGCTGATAATGCAACAGCTGCAACCATCGATGTTGAATTTGAAACAGTAACTTTTACAAATGGTGTATTGACTGGCAGCAATTAAAGTGATAATAAATGCAAAGCAATGATAGGTACATAATCAATTGTATCTATCATTGCTTTATACTACATATATCATTCATTATTTTTTATCTCTGTTGACTTTTCTTCATGCTTCTGCTATTCTTAAGAAACTTATCTGGGAAACGGAATTTCTATCCGTTACATTTCAAATTATCTAAATTCTAAGAAAATCCCAAGAACATCAAAATTTCATAAGAAAAGGAGGTACTCTGCCTATGACAGAACCCAAAAGACACCATTGTTTTATGCAACTATTAACCGTAAATGAGGTTGAGCAATCTCTGCGCACCAATCCTCTGCTTTTTCGAAACTATCAAAATATGAATGCGTTTTGGAAGCAACGGTTTCTGGATTATTTTGCAGGTAAGAAAACGCTTCCCTTTACATACGATCCGTTTTTCAAACGCATCTTTCATCCGGATATTTATCAGGACCGGCTTTCGCGACTAATAAGTAGTATTCTAGGTCAAGAAGTGAAGGTGGTAAAGGTGCTGCCCCAAGAAGAAACCGTATTGGATATGGATACGCTACTGATCATGGATATTCTGGTACAGCTGGAAGATGGTTCTCTTACCAATATCGAAATCCAGAAAGTACCCTACCAATTTTCAGAGGAACGTATGAGTTGCTATAGCGCAGACCTTTTGATGCGACAATATAGCCGAGCAAAAGCAACCTATGGAAACCAATTCAAATATAGTGATATTAAAAAAGTCTACACAATTGTAATATTCGAAAAGAGTCAAAAAGTATTTCATCAAGATAGCTTAGGCTATGTTCACTATGGAAAAACCGTTTTTGACAGTGGCCTACAAATCAATATGATGCAGGAATATTGTCTGATATGCCTTGATGTATTTCGAGAAACTAAGTATACTAAAGGTGTAGAAATCAACGAATTAAATGGATGGCTTTCCTTTCTGGCAATTGATGATGTGGATGAAGCAGAGCGGCTGCTTGACGATTATCCATGGCTGGAAGAGGTTTATCGTGATGTAGCGCAGAACCTGAGTAAGCCGGAGGAGACAATATGAAGTGACCTCACAATTGTAGATTTGTGGATTTACCTGTATGA
>CAYTRJ010000135.1:0-4722 GCA_964440185.1 uncultured Faecalimonas sp.
TTGGAAGATTGTGACAGGTATTATGGAAAATCTTCGTAATAATGCACCAGAAGAAATCGCAGGTTACAAAGTTGTAAAAGCAACAGATTATAAGAAGCCAGAAGAAACAGGACTTCCAGCAGCTAATGTATTAATTTATGAATTAGAAGGTGGAGCAACTGTAATTGTGCGTCCTTCAGGAACAGAACCTAAGATTAAGACATACTTTACAACATTAGGAAAAGATCTTGCAGAAGCACAAGCACAAAAAGATGCTCTAGCAGAAAGTTTAAAACCTTTATTTTCTTAAGTAAAAGTTTTTGCAAAGTTATAGAAGAGGAGATATAAATAATGACAAACGAAGAATTGATTTTAGAAGCCAAAAAAGCGAGAGAACATTCATATAGTCCATATTCTCATCATAGTGTAGGAGCAGCTCTTGTAGCAAAGAGTGGAAAAATTTATCACGGATGTAATATCGAAAATGCAGCGTTTGGACCAACAAACTGTGCAGAAAGAACTGCTTTTTTCAAAGCAATTTATGATGGAGAAAGAGAATTTACAAAGATTGCAATCGTTGGAGGCATGGAAGGGACAGATGGAAATGAAACATGTGCTCCATGTGGTGTTTGCAGACAAGTTATGATGGAATTCTGTGATCCGGAAACATTTGAAATTGTTCTTGCAGATGGTGTTTATACATTAAAAGAATTATTACCTCTCGGATTTGGACCAAGTAATATCGTGTAATAAACAAAACCGCGAAGCTACTGGAAGATGGTGGCTTCGCGGTTTTTTGTGATACAATGGGAAAAAGGGAAAGGAAATGGAAAAATGGATTTATATATTGTAGACAAAGATGCGAAAGAATTAAATGATGTGAGCTACAAAAAAGAATGTCTGGTATTATCAAAAGAGTTTAAAATCATGTTACATGAGATATATGCGTGCATGTATTGCCAAGAGTTAGGCAATATTACATTTATTATCAGAGGAGAAGATGCATATAAAATTTCTATGATAATAAGAGAAAGAAATAAGTTTCTAGAGATATTAAATAATATTAAAAGAAATTATAATGAGATAGAATTATTGGAACAAAACAAGAAAATCAATGGATATGCATCTGCGCTTGTAGAAAAATTAAGTGATGGAATTGAGACAACTATCATGGAAACGAAGGAGCATGAAGAAATAAAATGCTGTCCAGTGTGTGGAATGCAATGTGATCCAAACATCCCATATTGCATGGAATGTGGTTCAGAAGTTTAGGAGAAAAACGAATGAAAGACTTTTCAAATCAAACATTTAGAGATGTATGCTTTGACGGGCAGGATTTAAGTGATTGCAATTTCGAAAATTGCTTATTTGAAAATTGTAGTTTTCGAAATACAAATCTTAGGAATGCAAATTTAAGAAGTGCAGCTATGCGGTATAATGATCTGACAGGAGCAAATATAGAAGGTGCAGACTTGTATGCCTGTGTATTAGAACACGCAAAGTTAGATGGCATTATTTATAATGATGAAACAAAATGGTTTAAGCTGCATTGTCCAGAAAAAGGTGCATTTCTAGGATATAAAAAATGTTTTAATGATCGTCTGGTACAGCTATTGATCCCAGCAGATGCAAAGAGAACATCTGCAACTATGAATTCTTGCAGGTGTAATAAAGCAAAAGTACTTACAATAAAAAGTTTTGACTACCAAGAAGAATATGATGAGGCTTGGTCTTTGGTAGATGAAAATTTTGTATACCGTAAAGGAGAATGGGTAGAAGTGCTAGATTTCAATGAAGACCGTTGGATGGATTCTACAACAGGAATTCACTTTTGGCTAACCAGAGAAGAGGCTCTTGCATATTAAAATAGGCGATGATACCGAACATTGATATCATCGCCTGATTTCTATTTCATGTTTTTTAATTCATTGAATGTTTCCATATCTTCTTTCGAAATTTTAAGATTAGATGCGAACTCTTTACCGTCAGGTCTCTTGATCTGTACTTCGATTACAGTACCTTCAACAATTCCGTTTTGAGCAACTGCATTTAAAAACATAGGAAACTTAGGGTGGCGAGATGTAAAACCATCCCACATTTTCTTGAATTGCATTAATTGCATTGGATTCATCATGAATTAGAATGCCACCTTTCCAGCAGCTGTTTTGTTGATTACATAGTATACAGCATCTTCTTCAGGTTTAACATATAAATCCATTGTTTTGATTTCTCCAATTTTGTGTCCAGACTTTGTCCATGCTTTCTTAACAGATGCAATGATGTCTTTATCAGACACTTGTTTTCCGTAGTATTCTACGAATAAAGAAGTTTTCATATCCTTTTTTGCAGTAGATGCTTTTTTTGCAGCTTTTACAACTTCTTTTGTTTCTTCAACAGTTTCTTCTACTTTTTCAGCAACAGCTTCTACAACTTCTTTTACATCAGCAACAGTTTCTTCTACAACTGGAGCTACTTTTTTTGAAACTTCTTTAGCTTTTGCTTCTAATTTATTTGCTTGCTTTTTAATTTGTCTTTTTGTAGCCATGTACAAAT
This sequence comes from uncultured Faecalimonas sp., assembly GCA_964440185.1. Classification (GTDB taxonomy): domain Bacteria; phylum Bacillota; class Clostridia; order Lachnospirales; family Lachnospiraceae; genus Faecalimonas. The sequence continues at coordinate 2,533 of CAYTRJ010000135.1, forward strand.
ACCTCCTAAATTTTAACAATCTATCATCTAGTCGCAACGAAGATTATAGCATTCATGCCATAAAAAGTACAGAACAAATTTAAATAATACGAAAATAGATACCATCATTGCCCATAAAGAAGTTACTGTCTTGAAAATCAGTTGTGTTGATCTGCAGGGATTCAACAATGGAAGTGAGACTTACAGAAGGCGCAAAATGTCCTGCTTGATATTGGAAAAAAGATAAGATATCTCTTGGCACACCAAGTTTGATACGACGTTTGCGCAAATATTCATCTTTGTCAGAAGAATCAATATTTAAACCGAACAATTCTAATTCAATTTCCAAATAGCCATCAATATAATCAATCACACTGTCAAATGGCTTACGACGAAGAGATTCATCAAAAATTTCACAGATATGTCGGTAGTAAAGAGTCAAATACTGCTCTTTGTCAAAAACAATATTGGCTTTTTTTCCGTTGGAAGCATTTCTCAAAATTCCTTGCAATTCACCATGTTTGGTATCGAAATACGTCATACATGCAATTCGGTAATCTGGCGCCTGCTCATTTACGGTCTTGATTGCCAGTACTTGGTTGAATGCATCATCTAATGCTTTTGGCGCATGATCGCGACGCCCAGTGGATTCCCAAACACTCCAAGTACCAGAGGCTCTTTGATAACCGATAAAAGCAGGTTTCTTTCGCCCGTTGCAAGTAAAGGTATTAGAACCATAGACTTGTTCGAATGGAGTGGTATGTAATAAATAATCTACGTTAAATTCCTTCATACTAAAAAGTTTTGTAAAAATTAATCCAAGATAATAAGCGTTGACACTTTTCTCGCTGGCATCTAAAAACTCTGTAGAAGGAGACTTGATCAAATATCCATCATTAACTGTTAAGTTGGTCTCTATCATAGAAATTTTGGAGATGAATTCTTGTGTACGCTTTTCATGATGCCATGGTAATAAGAATTGAGTAGGCATACCACAAGTTAAGATGGCATGTAATAGTTCTAAATTACTGCATTCAATAATTTTGGAAGAAAAAAATGGCCATTCCATTCCGTTACATCCAGTAATTTCTAATGCGATTTTATAAGTGTCATTCTGCGTGAGTTTCATTTGGTCACCTACTTTCTTTTCAACATTATATTCCTTTTTTTAGGGGCTTACAACTGTTTTATTAACACTGCTTATAGATTCTTTTTAAAAATAATAACGGCCCTTTTTTTGCGTTTACAGACTTTTTGTGCTAAACTTACCCTGTTGTCAAAAGAGTATAGGAAACAAGAAGGAGATAATCACATGGGCGGAATTTTTGGTGTTGCAAGTAAGACAGATTGTGCATTAGACTTATTTTATGGGATAGACTACCACTCACACTTGGGGACAAGACGTGGAGGGATGGCAACTTACGGAGCGAATGGATTTAACCGCTCGATCCATAATATTGAAAACTCACCATTTCGTACCAAATTTGAACGAGACGTAGATGAGATGCTAGGAAATATAGGAATTGGATGTATTTCAGATTATGAACCACAGCCATTGCTGATTCAATCTCGTTTAGGAAGCTTTGCGATTACAACAGTTGGAAAGATCAATAATGTAGATGCGCTTTTAAAGATTGTATACGAAAATGGTCACACACATTTCCAAGAAATGAGCAGTGGACAGATTAATGCGACAGAATTGGTTGCGTCGCTAATTTGTAAAAAGGCATCAATTGTGGAAGGAATCCAATATGTGCAAGAGATTGTAGATGGCTCTATGACACTGCTTCTTATGACAAAAGAAGGGATTTATGCAGCAAGAGATCGATATGGAAGAACACCATTGATCATAGGCCAGAATGAAAATGGCTATTGCGTGTCATTTGAAGATTTTGCTTTTAAAAGTTTGGGATACATAACATACAAAGAATTAGGACCAGCAGAAATCGTTTATATTACGCCAGAATCAGTAGAAGTTGTTTCAGGCGCAAAAGATAAGAAAAAAATCTGTTCTTTTCTTTGGGTATATTACGGATATCCGACTTCTTCTTATGAGGGTGTAAATGTGGAAGAAATGCGTTACAGATGTGGAAGTATGTTAGCAAAACGAGATACAGATGTAGTGCATCCAGATGTAGTCGCAGGCGTTCCGGATTCGGGAATTGCACATGCGATTGGGTATGCGAATACATCAGCTGTTCCATATGCAAG
>CAYTRJ010000136.1:0-4722 GCA_964440185.1 uncultured Faecalimonas sp.
CACCTGCATTCGCTACGGACTCGATGAAGCTCTTTTCTAACTGCACATCAGCCTTCGTCGCATTCTTTACGGCATCCTTTGAAACCTGCAAGATGATTTCCTTGGACTTGTTCGACTTCGCCTGAGCGAGTATCTCTTTCTGATTGTCAGCGGATACCGTTACGGTTGCTACAGTTTCCTTAGTGCCGTCAGCGTTTGTCTTTTCAGCTAGCTTTACATCGGTAGGTGATGTGGTAGTGCCTGCGGACTTGTCGGAGGTGACAGTTTTTACTTCTTCCTCGACAGCACCTGAAATCCAATCCTTAGTATCAGGCTCATACTCATAGTCATCGGTATAGTGGAAAATAATTTGATCTCCCTGTTCCAAAAACTGTTCTTCTATGCCGAGATTCGGATGTTTTCCGTTTAATGTATACATCCAGCCTGAGTTATTACCATTTGTAAATTCGGCAAGCGTTGTCCCTTTATATATCAAATAGTCGATATAGTTCCCTTGATTGTGAAATTCAACAGTGTCATTACTTTCATTCTGCACTTTCTGTAATAAATCCCATACGGTATCGTTAATCCCTATCGTATAAGTTTTATTATATATCCACCTCTGAAGATTTCCGCTTTCCAATGTATGAACTTTTCCATCTTTATCACTATTATGAGGCTCATCTCCAAGTAATGAGAATGTTACCGTTATTGTCTTAGGATTTGCGGGATCATCTTGTTTCAAAACGGTTACTGTTATGCTTGCTTCGGCTACACCGTATTTCAAGGTAACGGTTTGCGTTCCATGAACATTTGCATCATAACCTATGACTTTCACATTTTTAATTTCATCTTCGCTTAGCTGTGCCTTTTTTCCATTAGAATAATTAGCAGTTATAACCATTCCATCAAGGCTAAATTCGTCACCCATAGTATATTTTGTTTTATACTCACCATCGATAGTGATTACGGTAACAACTTCTTTATCATAGCTGATTACAGGATATTCTTCACCTTGAATCCAATTCTTATAGCTCGTTTCTGAACTATTCAATTTATTAAGAATTGTTCTATCTGCAAATTCTGTTGCAGAGGCTGATTTTGTATGTTTTTCAACGCCACTCATCTGTCCTGTTACGGCACCACCAATTCCTAAAGTTGCACCGCAACTATCAAGATAGAAATTTGTTGCCTCACCGCTTTTTTTTGTGAAGTCATTCACACAACCAATAATACCTCCGACATATTTCCCTTGGCTTTTTATACTACCGACAAAAATATTATCAGATATGGATAACGCACCTCTAACTCCATAAGAATCTCCCGTATCGTTATAAGTGTGATGTCCTTTCTCAGAGCCTATAATTCCTCCGACTTCATCTTCTCCGGATATCTCTGCATCTACATAGCAATTATGAATTTCGGCTGTCGGAGTTCCGGGTGCACTTGCAGCAATATATCCTCCACCTGCAATTCCGCCTACAATGTGACCGCTTGCTTCCACTTTTCCTAAGAATGCACTGTTAACTGCCAAAAATGTTCCCATTGATTGACCTTTAGTGCCTAACAAACCACCTACGCAGTCAACTCCATACACTGTTGCATAACTAATGCAGTTTTCCAATGTTCCATTAAAATCACCTGCAAACGAACCTATCTTGCTTTTAGATTTATCATATCCGATTACAACACCTTCCTCGACCTTGCAATTTCTGATGTTTGCAGCATTTGCTCCTGAAGCATATCCGCCTAAAAAGCCTGATTCCAATATCTTTGTGCCTTTTTTAATCGTAACATTTTCAATATCAATCACGCGTAGTTTATTTGAATCATATACATATTTACCGTTTGGACCATAGTCTACAACATACCGCTCCAATAAACCGTAGCCATCAATATGATCACCTTTAATATTAAGATTCTTAACGGTTGCTTTTCTTGCATAATTCAAAAGTGACTTCCCATGGTCTGCAACTATCAATGTGTAATTCTTGCCATCAATTATCCCACTAAACGGTTGGAGACTGATTCCTTTATCTCCTTCCTTTCCACCTTCTTTAATATTTCCTATAGGTGACCATGTTTCTGATAATTCTATATCTTTTGCAAACGCTATCGTTTGCCCCGAAAACGAAAATGGTTCGCTATTCTTTCCCTCGACTAAATCTTTTACATAGAGTAAATCATCTTCATCGTATATCATGAAAGGATCCGCCTGTGTTCCTATTCCCTCGAGTCCTGTTACAACATCTGCCACATCTTTGAATGTAAGTTTTATTGATTGGCTTATGCAAGAAGCATCGTCAAAACCATCTTCCGAAACTGTCACTTTTATAAAATAGTATCTTGAACCTATTACTTCCTGTGAAGGCAACTCTGCTGTATACCGAGTATAAGTTTCTCCGCTAATACTGTCTATATTTTCATGAATAGAGATCATATCAATCGAGGTATTTACTTTCTCTGCACCATCTATTGAATCAACAGAATTTCGATAAACTTCAAATTGATATTTATTGTCCTCCATATATATTATGGTTCCTCCGACGTGAGGTTGTATAACTCCGAATTCAATGCTCGGTGTTCCGTTAGTCCAAAAAATACGGCTCCCATTTTCCTGGATTCTCGGTTGAACCATAAACTCGGGTGCCGTCAAATAAGTCTTTTTTGTCTCAACTTCAACGATATCTGTAGTAAGCTTAAACTCTGCACTTCCAACCTTATTTGTTACCGCACAATAGTAGTACAGACTTCTTGCATACTTCGTTTCGGGGCAATATGTACTGTTTGTTGCACCTTCTATTTTTTTAAAAGCATCCTTTCGTGCATTTTTTGATATGCTCTTATACCACTGATAACTTAAATCTCCCTTTTCAGGTTCTGCCACCTTAACGGATAAAACCTCCGTACTGCCTTTATCTACTGTTAGTTTCTGCGGTTGTTCGGTGATGTTTGGATAGTAATTTTCTGAAGTTACGCGAAGTGTATATGTTCTTTCATTTGTATTCGGATAACTCAGTTTAATCTGAAAGTCTGCAAAATATTCTCCGGCATTTATGTATTGTTTCCAATTCTCAATCGTAATACTTTCGTCGTTTTTTTCCTCGCCGTTAATACTGATTTTTGTACCCTCAGTCGTAGGTGTTAATGTTAACTTTATGCTTTCACAATCACATACAACAGCATAAACATCTTGATACGGATCTGTCTTATCATCCGTCAGTACAGGAGTTGTCTCATATGTTTCAGAGCCATTTGCATTTGCCACACTCAATGATTTTAACGACAGTCCTCGTGTAATGTTATACTCATAAATATCATAACACCCGTCAATATATCCGTCTTTTCTATCATTTAATACTCCAACCTTAATAGCTAATTTATGAGATTCTCCAACTTTAAATTTGCTTGTAAGCAACTGACTTGCTAGTGCGACACAAGAAGTTGTTTTCTTACTTAGTACTTGAGGCTTTGTTTTATTAGATATTTTAATAATCTCTCCATCCCTATACACATTGTATCCAAGCGACACCTGCGTATCATTGCCATAATACTTATCATCTATACTAATGCTAAGAGCACCCGTTCTTGAATCAAGTAACATAATATTATAGCTGGCAGTTTTTGGATTAAAGGTATATCCCTCTATGCCCTCATCTGTTATTTTAGATGTCTTTGTGAAAAAAATATCCGTAACATAATCATGTGTAACACTTGCTTCAATCGTTTCTGCATATACATAGGAATTTTCTGTTAATGATACGGAAAAAGTAAGACAGACTATTATTGAAAGTAAAATTGCAAAACTTCTTTTTGCTTTATTCTTAATATTACTCATATTCATATTCGCATCCAATCCAAAGCACAGCAGGAAGGTAGAAACTATCTTCCTGCCATGCTTTTAACTTATTCAGCTATTACTATAAATTACGCAGCCGGATTTAAAATCGTAAATACAGTATGTCCTGTGGATTCAATCCAATCTGTTTTATAGTATGCATATGCTACCTTTACAGTTGTCCCTGCTACAAGGTTGTACTGTTCCATAGACAGATAATGTTCTGAATCCTGCGGATCTGTCGGCATATTTCCATTAACAGTAAACACCCAACCCCAGTCTTTAGACCAACTATATGCTGTCGTATCGGGATTGTAGAAATAATCTACATTCTCAGGTTCATAACCAACAAAACTGTCAAGATAGTATGTAGTAACTGTCTGACCTGTTGTTTTGTAGATATACTGATCTACTGTTGGTTCAAAATTTGGTTCGTAGTAATCGTATGTGCTTTCAATAGCTGCCATAAGTGACTGTCCTGAAGCGACAGTAGCAGTGTCAACAGTTTCCCAATTTCCTGTCTCAGGATCAACGATTACAACATCAATTGTAGTTGTACCTGTTGTACTTGCAAACGCTGTCGCTGTCATTGCAAATACCATTGTCAGTATCATAACGATACTTAATACTTTTTTAAGATTTTTTTTCATTGCGTTACCTCCTCGTAACATTTTCTCTGCATTTCTCCGTTTTTCGCAGTGCGATTGCGGTGAAATGCTTCATTAGTGTTAACTGCCGGCGATTGCTCGCCATATTTATGTAATCGTGACATTTTGCAAAATTCACAAGGGCTGTTTTGTCAGCCTTTTATTTGTTATTTTTTGCATCGGTCACGTTTTACATCTATTGGTATAAATCCCTCATCGATTGGTTGCAATCATTTTGAGGCGGCGAGTGCAGCTTTC
>CAYTRJ010000137.1:0-4645 GCA_964440185.1 uncultured Faecalimonas sp.
ACCACACTCACCTGAAAAAACAATACTTCGGGCGAAAGTAGTTAATTTAACAAATTTATCTGCCACATCAAAATCTTTTATGTGTACGCTTATATGGCATTATTGCTTCGAGATTCTATTCTAACTAAGATTTACCTAAAAAATACTCTTTATGAATCTTGCTTTCTGCTCTATATCGGCTAGGCGATAATCCTGTTTCACGCTTAAAAGCACGACAGAAATATGCTGCATCTTGATAATTCATTTTTTCTGCTATCTCTGCAATGTTTAGTTCTGTGTTCACCAATAATCTTTTTATTTCATTTATCTGTGCTTCACGAATCAACATCCCTGCTGACTTTCCTGTCTGTTTTTTCAGATATTCATTCAAATGACTTTGACTTACACCCAAAATTTCAGCATACTGCCCAACCGAAAGATTCTCGGAAATTTTTTGACTGATTAGATTTTGAAAACGTAAACTTAACTGATTCACAGACAATTTTAAAGATAATCCTGCTTCTTTCTGCTCAGCCAACTCGTGAAAACGGTGAAATTGTATTAACATAATATTCAAGCACGCACGCAAAACTTCAGGATAATCTTTTCTCTTTTCTCTATATTCTTTCAGCATTATTCTTACTATGGTTCTCATAGACTCAGCAAATTCTTCATTCATATAGATAGCAGGTGTTTGTGCAATTTCTTTAAAAAGCTGCACTTCCCATACTGAGCTTATTGCGATAGATGACCTAAATAAAAACTCTTCATTAAAATATATAAGAACGCCATTTGCTTTTGTTACATTTTTCCAATAATGAGTCTGCCCCGGGCTTATAAGAAATACCACATCACGAAGTTTCCCGTATGCACTGTAATCTACAATATGTTCTCCGTCTGCATCATCAATAAAAACCATTTCATAAAACGGATGCCTGTGTACAATATGTGCGTTCTCTCCGAATGCACTTTCCGCAACATTATCTAAAATACAAAATCCAAACAATGAATCTTCTTCCGGATCAAAAATATCTTCATGAATTATTGTATTATCCTCAAAATGATTGCATCGTACCGCCATATTACCCTCCTATCTGAAACACGCATTTTTTATTCTGCCTTCACTTATTTTACAACGAAAACGCCTTCTGAGAAAGCGTTTTCGTTTAAGCTTATTTTATTTTTATGCAGCACAATTTCTATTTAGCTTTCTTCATAGCTTATCTGCATTTCAACTTTTCCTGTTTTATGTCTTAAAAATGCATAAACGATTGCTACTACAGTCATTATACAGCTTCCGACAAACTGTGTTGTGCTAATATCTGTAGCCAACAGTATTACTGATATTACTGCAGAAAAACCGCCAATCAAAGCAGCTGCCTGTAATTTTCCGTTACTGCAATGAAATTTTGAATTAGCCCAAAGTTCAGGTATACGCTTAGGCATAAATGCTGCTCCGTAGCAAATGAAGATAAACAATATGTTATTTAATAATACCGTCATATCTGCAATAGCTCCGATATTCATTCCAAGGAAAATTGGTAAAAGACCGATTATATAGAAAATGCACAGTATTATCATCGGAGTCTTAGTCTTAGGATGAACATATCCAAGTTTCTTCGGCAGCCATCCATCGTTACAAGCCTGTAATATCGGTTTCGTTACCCACGCAAAGCTGGCATTAAGTGTAGTTGATAACGCAAGCAGTGCACCTGCAATAACAAAGAACAAGTATACTGGTTTAGGGAAAATCTCTACAGCTACTACATTCAGAGGCTGATCCATCGTTACATCTATCGGTAACACTCCCGCCGCTACAATTCCTATAAATCCATAGAATACCGCAACAGCTATAGTTGATACCACAATAACTTGCGGAATATCCTTTGTTGGATTCTTTGCTTCTGCACTTAAGTTAATCATGTCCGAACCGCCTGCAGTTGCCCATGTAAGCAAAACGCCTGCCGACAGCAATCCTACAGGCCCCGCAGTCATAAAATCTTCCGAAAGAAATTTGTCGTATTGTACTTGCGGCATTCCGTAAACAATGAAAAGCGTAAGCGCAACAGCCATTATAATGTCCATGACAATTTCCAGCTTAGCGGCTCCTTCAATTCCCAACATATTCATTATAAAGAAGAATGTCAATACCAAAAACGATACTAGAGTTATCGGTGCTCTCGGGAAAATTCCTTGAAGATATTGTGCAAAGCTTATGGCGTACATAGCCAATGATATATTTGCACAAAAATATATTATTATATAAAATCCCGCATATTTTTCACCCCACATCGTTCCTACAATGGAATAAAAGCCGCCCCGCAGCCTCACAGTTCCCGACATTAAAATCAGTGGCAAAGCTTGCATCAAAACAATGATAGCCGACAGCAAAATTGCTAGGCATACAGATTTACCTGTCATACCGATTCCCACACCAATTAATGAAAAAACACCTGAACCGATTACATGACCAAACGCTACAGAATATAATTCTTTCTTTCCCAATGTGCGATTAAGATCCGCAGAGGTCAAGACTTTCTTTTCTTCATTAGCCATAATATTACCTCCAAGATAAGTGTACTTACTGTAATTTAAATTGAATACATCAAAAGAATGTCTATATTTTAACGCTATCTTTACACTAAATCGATGGATTTACTGCCACAATAATTGCACTTTTTGCATTATGGTAAAATTTCCTAATCCCATTCAGCCACATAGTATAACTATACTGTTTTAGTTCTAGCATTTTTGTTCGACAAAAATAAGACTGCCATTACAGTTTAACGACAGTCTTATTTTATTACTCATTTCATAATTACATAATAAATATTATGCACTATACATTCATTGCGGCATCATAGCCTTCCAAAACAGCATGACGAATCTGTCTTGGCTGTTTACAATCTCCAACCCATTCAAATTCATCACAAGCGAAACGAAGATTTTCCACAATCTCTCGTCTTGCACGCATTCCTGTTGCAACTACTACAGCATTGGCTTTGATTTCAATTTCCTTACCATCAGCTGTTATGCACTTAACGGCATCTTCACCGATTTGTGTACATTGTGTTTTTTTCAAAACCGTAATTTTATCCTTTCGACTTTCGAATTCGTCCATAAGGGCAGACTTATGCACATTATTGGCATCTTTTGCTATTTCGCTGCCCATTTCCAGCAATACTACGCTATTGCCCTTCATAGCCTGTTCTATCGCAAACTCACTGCCTGCAATGCCTCCACCAATAACCGCAACCGTTCCCTCAAACTTTATGTCATCGTCATATACATCCATCAGCATATGTGCCTTTTCTACACCCTGAATATGCGGAACAATAGCTTCAGAACCGACTGCAGCTATCAGATAATCAGGATTTATCTCTGCAACCAAGTCAGGTGTAACTTCTGTATTTAACCTGATTTCAACACCCATCCGTCCTGCTTTGCCAATCAAATAGTTCATAAATTTCTCTGTCTCGTATTTGAATGAGACCTTTTTCGCATAACGAATCAAGCCGCCCAATTCTGCACGCTTTTCACACAAAATAACGCTATGGCCTCTTTCTCGTGCAGTAATCGCAGCTTCCAATCCTGCCGGACCGCCGCCTGCAATCAAAACTTTTTTCGCTACTGTCGGGTTCGTCGGTAACAAGGCTTCATATGGACGATGGAATGTAGGATTAACAGAGCATCTCTGTGCCCTCCTCTGATAGTCCGCCAAACAGAAAGTGCATCTTATGCAAGGTCGTATTTCCTCTTCCTGTCCGCGTCTCGCTTTATTAGGTAATTGCGGGTCTGCAATCAAAGCTCTTCCCAAGGCAACCATATCGGCTTTTCCGGACGCAATTATATCTTCCATCATCGCAGGATCGTTAATGCCGCCAATGGTTGAAATTTTCGAAGTCTTTACCGCCTTTTTTATAGCTTCGGCTAAATAAACATTATATCCATTTTTCTTAAAAATCGTCGGACAAAGCAATGCTTCGGTTTCGGGATATACAAAATTTCCTGCAGAAACATGAATCAAATCAACCTTGCCATCGAGCATTTTGCAAAACTCAACCGCATCTTCTATCGTATAGCCGCCATCATCTACATAATCTGTTCCCGAAAGACGAACCTCAATCAGAAAATCATCGCCGCAATACTTCCTAATTCGTTCTACAATCAATAATAAGAACCGCATTCTATTCTCTGCACTGCCGCCGAAACGATCGGTTCTGTGGTTTGTTAACGGTGACATAAACTGATGAATAAGCCAGCCATGTGCTGCATGAAGCTGAACCATATCGAAACCGCAAAATTTCGCTCTTCTCGCAGAATCTCCAAAGGCTTCGACAATCTCTTCAATCATGTCTTCAGTCATATACTGCACAATTCCCTTACGTGAGCTTCCTTCGCCCTTGCCTTCCTGTTCCGATAACGGTGCCGTATAATCAGATTCTTCAAAGTTTATATAATCCGGACCCCAACCACTGAATTCGGCACTGGTGCTCAACATTCCTGCGTGGTTAAGCTGAAGGCATGCAACTGAATTGTAACGATGAATTTCATCTACCACATGACAAAAAAATGCAATGCTGTCATCCATACATGCCATAACTTTTGGCGATGGAAGATACCCTGTATCCACACCGGTCGGATGTACAATACCATCTCCTATTGT
>CAYTRJ010000138.1:0-4594 GCA_964440185.1 uncultured Faecalimonas sp.
CTGAACACTCTTCGTTTCTAAAATATACTGTGCCATTTCTTCTGCACAACTATATTCATCCGGAAATGCTTTTCTAATCTGTTCTACAAACAGTTTATCTTTCGTCAAGATATTGGATAACGGCTTTCCTTCTCCAATGCGATGCGCAAGGTATTTTATATGGATCATAAATCTTTCATACGATACACAACGATTGCTTATCATCGGAAATGTATGCAGTGCAATTTCTGAACATCCATTGATCACCTTCGTAATATTATAAATCTCGTTCATATGCATGTCATATCGTGCATTGATGATATGCATTGCTATAAATCCCGCTTCATCTGGAATAAACTTGATCTTAAGGATTTTTTCAATTTGCTCCAAACAATAATATCCTAATCTCAATTCTTCTGGATAACAGCTTCGCAGTGAGTCCATCATCGGATTCGTAAACTCAATACCATCTTCTTTTCGTTTGATTGCAAATGAAATGTGATCTGAAAGCGTGATCAAAAGAGATTCACTTAATTGCTCTGGTATCTCTGATCGAATCTGTTCTACTAAGTCATTTGTAAGCCTAATGTGAGCTTCAGGTATTTCTGTCAATAATTCAATCAATTTCTTTTGCATTGCAGAGTCTGTGATCAGATAGGTTTTCTGGATCTGCTCAGGTGAAACGATATCCCCTGGTTTCTTTGCAAAACCAATTCCTTTTCCTGATACAATCTGTTCTTTTCCTCTTTCGTTTAACACACAGACATTATTATTGTTTATTACTTGGATGATCTTCATATCTCTCTCCTTAAATATCCAGAGTGTTTTGATTGATAAGAACTACTTTTTATCAATCAAAAAAAACCAACTTCATGCGAAACTAACCCACCTTAGTAGGATTCGAATAAAGTCGGTTAATGCCCATTCGTTAACGGTAACACACCAAAATATATTTACATTGTGACTGCATGATAGCACATCCCGTCACGCACTGTCAATAGCAATTAATTTCAGCCATATCATTATCGTAATTTTATACAAATTACACAATTCTAATTTGTGTATATTTAACAATCCCTTTTGTTTTGGTATAAATTATACCTTATTTACTTAAAATAAAGAAAAAAGGATTGATCTTATGAAACCCAAAATCGGAATTGTTATTTGTGCAGAAGAACAGGATCGTCAGTTTGTTCCAACCTCTTATATCAAGGCTATAAAAGCATCAGGAGGCCTCCCACTTTTGATCCCACTTATCAAATCTAACACTGCAATTTCTGAATATGTAACTTGCTGTGATGGTTTCCTTTTTTGTGGTGGTGGTGACATCACACCAATTCTGTTTGGCCAAGAACCTAAGACAGGTCTTGGAACTACTAATTTTTCTCTAGATCTTTTCCAGATCCGTTTGATGAAAAAGATTCTGGAAAGTCAAAAGCCTCTCCTTGCTATCTGTCGTGGCATGCAGATTTTAAATGTTGCTTGCGGCGGCACTATTATTCAAGACTTATCTCTACGAGATGACATCCTAAATCATATGCAGACCAGCCAGCAGCGAAAAGATATTAGCCACCGTGTACAATTTCTTCCTCACACCAAACTTCACCACTACCTTGGTCCTTTCGCCTATACAAATAGTTTTCACCATCAGGCAGTTGAAACTCTTGGAACAGGATGTGAAGTTGCCGGAAAGACAGGCGATGACATTATCGAAGCAATTGAAATGCCATCGCAGCCGTTTGTAATCGGTGTGCAATGGCATCCTGAGAGCATGTTTGATTCTTCTTCACACATGCGTATGTTATTTCATGCATTTGTCCTTGCTGCTAAATAATCTTTGTAGTCCACTTTGTACAGTCCCAAACTTCATTTACCACGTCACGATAAAATTCGGGTTCATGGCAAATCAAAAGAACACTTCCGTTATATGCAAGTAATGCACGTTTTAATTCTTCTTTTGCATCTACATCCAAGTGGTTTGTAGGTTCATCTAATAATAAAATATTTGTTTCACGATTGATGATCTTGCAAAGACGAACCTTTGCCTGTTCCCCACCACTTAATACGCGCACTTGGCTTTCAATATGTTTTGTCGTCAATCCACATTTTGCCAGCGCAGAACGTACTTCATATTGCGTATAGGATGGAAATTCTTTCCATATTTCATCAATACAACTTGTTGCATTATCTGGTGCTGCTTCCTGTTCGAAATATCCGATCATGAGATTTTCACCTAATTCTACTGAACCACTCAAAGGCTTATTGATTCCTAAAATGCTCTTTAAAAGTGTTGTTTTTCCAATACCATTCGCACCTACGAGGGCAATCTTTTGTCCTCTTTCCATCGATAGGGTAAGTGGTTTTGAAAGTGGTTCATCGTATCCGATTACCAAATCTTTTGTTTCAAAAATATATTTGCTTGGTGTGCGTCCTACTTTAAAGTTGAACTCTGGCTTTGGTCTTTCTGCTGCCAATTCAATGATATCCATCTTATCCAACTTCTTCTGACGAGACATTGCCATATTTCTTGTAGAAACACGTGCTTTATTTCTTGCAACAAAGTCTTTCAGTTCACTGATTTCTTGCTGTTGACGTTTATAAGCAGCCTCAAGCTGTGCTTTCTTTACTGCATAAACTTCTTGGAAATGGTCGTAATCACCTACATAACGATTTAATTCCTGATTTTCCATATGATAAATGATGTTGATTACTTCATTTAAAAATGGAATATCATGTGAAATTAAAATAAATGCATTCTCATAATCAATCAGATAACGTTTTAACCATGCAATATGTTCTTCATCTAAATAGTTGGTAGGTTCATCCAACAATAAAATATCTGGTTTTTCTAACAATAATTTTGCTAATAAAACTTTTGTTCTTTGTCCACCGCTTAAATCTGTAACATCACGATCTAGACCAATATCTAATAACCCAAGGGCACGTGCTACTTCTTCTACTTTTGAATCGATTACATAAAAATCGTGAAGTGTTAAAGTATCTTGGATCGTTCCAAGTTCTTCCATCATCTCCATCATTTCTTCTTCATCAGCATTCCCAAGATTTTCACAAATCTCATTCATTTTTTCTTCTAATTCAAAAAGATAGGAAAATGCGGATTTTAGTACATCCTGAATCGTCATTCCTGGTTCTAATACCGTATGTTGATCAAGATACCCAACACGTACATTCTTTGACCATTCTACTTTCCCTTCATCTGGTTGTAACTTACCTGTTACAATGTTCATAAAAGTAGATTTTCCTTCTCCATTTGCCCCTACAAGTCCAATATGTTCTCCTTTTAGTAAGCGAAAAGAAACATCTCCAAAAATCGCTCGGTCACCAAATCCATGCGATAAATGTTCTACATTTAAAATACTCATTCTTAAATATTCTCCTCAATTTATTCATCAAAATTTGTAGTAAATACTCCTTCTGGTGTTCGCATTGTAACAATACCCAGATTAAATTGGTCTTCCATAATTGTAATGTTATATTCAAAAATTACGTCTTCCTCAAATTTTGAAAGTACTAAATAACTACCTTCTTCTTTATCTTCAATTTGGTTGCAAATATCATCATAAACATCTCTTCCTGAAATTGCTCTAGGATATCCAGATTCTTTTATCTTTTTTTCAATAATATCATATAATTCCTGCATCATATTCTCCTTCTTACACTTTGTAATGCCATTTCAATGCACCCTATTCTATCATAATTCACCTCGAAAAGAAAGGCTAAGTTCCCTATCTTTCAAGGGTTCTTAGCCTTCTATGCTTATTTTTGAACAATATTAATAATTCTTCCTGGAACGTAGATTTCTTTTACGATTGTTCCTGTTAATTTATCTGCAACTGCTTCTTTTCCTGCTGCAATCGCGTCTTCTTTTGCTACATCAGCTGGTAATGTTACAACTGCTCTTGTTTTTCCATTGATTTGAACTGCTACTTCAATTTCATCATCTTTCATAGCGTCTTCATCATATGTTGGCCATCCTGCATTGAATACAGTTCCTTCATGACCTAATTGTGCCCACAATTCTTCTGCGATATGTGGTGTAAATGGAGCCAATAATACTGCAAATGTGCTAAGTGTTTCTGTATCGATTCCACCTGCTTTTTTCGCAATTTCCATTAGTTTATTATTGTATTCCATGAATCCAGATACAACTGTATTTAAGCTGAAGCTTTCTAAACGATTTGTAATGTCGTAAACCATCTTGTTACGTACTTTGATCATTTCTTTTGTTGCTTTCACATTCGCTTCTTTGCTGTCCATTGCAAGATTCCATACACGATTTAAGAAACGGTATACACCATCAATACCACGGTCATCCCATTCTGCATCTAATTCTGGTGGCCCTACGAATAATTCATACATTCTAAGTGCATCACATCCGTAATCTCTTACTAGATCATCAGGAGATACTACATTTCCTTTTGATTTACTCATCTTAATACCATTCTTACCTGTAATCATACCTTGATTGAATAATTTTACAAATGGTTCATCAAAATCAACCACTCCGATATCATTTAAGAATTTTGTATAGAAACGAGAGTATAACAAGTGAAGAACTGCATGTTCTACCCCACCAATATACATATCTACTGGA
>CAYTRJ010000139.1:0-4581 GCA_964440185.1 uncultured Faecalimonas sp.
CTTAGATAAATTAGTAGTAGATTATTATGGAATGCCAACACCAATTCAACAAGTAGCAAATGTTTCTGTTCCAGAAGCTCGTATGATTCAGATCCAGCCATGGGAAAAGAGCATGATTCGTGAAATCGAAAAAGCAATTTTAACATCTGACATTGGAATCAATCCATCAAATGATGGTACAGTGATTCGCCTTGTATTTCCAGAATTAACAGAAGATCGAAGAAAAGAATTAGTGAAAGATGTTAAGAAAAAAGGAGAAGGAGCAAAAGTTGCAATCCGTAATATCCGCCGCGATGGTAACGACAGCTTCAAAAAATTAAAAGGAACAGAAGTTTCTGAAGATGAAATCAAAGATTTAGAAGACGAATTACAAAAATTAACAGACAAATACATTAAAAATATTGATGCTATTGTTGAAGTAAAATCAAAAGAAGTGCTTACTGTTTAATCAGTAGTCAATAAGGGAGATAAGTGAGAGATGCTTTCACTTATCTCTTTTCATACGTGAAAAATATGGAGGAATATAGTATGAAAATACCACAACATATTGCGATCATCTTGGATGGAAATGGACGTTGGGCAAAGAAAAAAGGAATGCCTCGTAATTACGGACATGCACAAGGCAGCAAAAATGTGGAACGCATCTGCGAAGATGCATACAAGCTGGGAGTAAAATACTTGACAGTGTATGCTTTTTCTACAGAAAATTGGAAAAGACCACAGGAAGAAGTAGATGCATTGATGTCTCTTCTTCGTAATTATATGAAGACTTGTTTGAAAACGGCGAAGAAGAATCGTATGCGAGTTCGCGTGCTAGGTGATAAAACAGCACTTGATGAAGATATTCGTAATCGTATTGCTGAATTGGAAGAAGCAACAAAAGAAAATGATGGATTGCATTTCCAAATTGCATTAAATTATGGAAGCCGTGACGAAATGATTCGTGCAATCAGAAGATTGTGTGCAGACTGTAAGGATGAAAAAGTTATGATAGATGAAATCAATGAATCCTTATTCGAAACATATTTAGATACACACGATATACCAGATCCGGATTTGATGATTCGTACTAGTGGAGAACAGCGATTGTCAAACTATTTATTATGGCAGCTTGCATATAGTGAATTTTATTTTACAGATGTTTTGTGGCCTGATTTTACAAAAGAAGAATTAGTAAAAGCAATTGAATACTTTAATGGACGTGACAGACGTTTTGGTGGAGTATAGGAGGAAGTTAGATGTTTAAAACGAGACTATTAAGTGGAATACTATTAGTAATCATAGCGTTGGTTACGATTATTAGTGGTGGACCAATTTTATTTGGGACAGTTTTGGCAATCAGTTTGATTGGCATGACAGAGATTTATAAAGTGTTAGATATCAATCGCAAAGTGTTAGGAATAGCGGGATACGGAATGGCAATTGTGTATTATGTATTACTCTATTTCGGAATGACAGAGTGGATAACTTGTTTGACAATTGGATTTGTAATGCTGCTTATGGCAATTTATGTATTTTCTTATCCCCAATATCGATCTGAACATGTAATGCTTGCATTTTTTGGATTATTCTATGTAGCCTTTATGCTATCATATGTATACCAAATCCGTATCATGGAGCAAGGCGCTTTTTTAGTATGGCTTGTATTCTTATGTTCATGGGGATGTGATACATCGGCATACTGTGTAGGAATGCTGATTGGTAAGCATAAATTAGCACCAGTACTTAGCCCTAAAAAATCTATCGAAGGAGCTGTTGGTGGTGTAGTTGGTGCAGCTATTTTAGGGGCTGTATATGCATTAGCGATCAATGGATTTGTATCAGTTGGGGCAAATGTATTACAATATGCGTTGATTTGTGCAGTCGGAGCAGTGATTTCACAAGTTGGAGACTTAGCGGCATCAGGAATCAAGCGTAATCACAATATTAAAGATTACGGAACATTGATCCCAGGACATGGTGGCATTTTAGATCGTTTTGATAGTGTGATTTTTACAGCACCTATTATTTATTATATGGCAGTAGCATTGTTATAAGATAAGAGGAATATGTTATGAAGAAGATAGCAATTTTAGGATCCACAGGTTCTATTGGAACACAGACATTAGAAGTTGTTCGTGGAAATGGAGATATTGAAGTATTAGGACTTGCAGCAGGGAATAATATTCGGTTGTTGGAAGAACAAATTCGAGAATTTCATCCACAAGTCGTAGCGGTTTGGTCCGAAGAAAAGGCCAAAGAATTAAGGGAAAATGTAAAAGATCTACAAGTAAAAATTGTATCAGGAATGGATGGTTTGATTGAAGTTTCTGTACTAGAAGAAACAGAAATCTTAGTGACAGCGATTGTAGGAATGATTGGAATCCGCCCAACAATGGAAGCGATTAAAGCAGGAAAAGATATTGCGCTTGCAAATAAAGAAACACTTGTAACAGCAGGGCATATTATCATGCCTTTAGCAAAAGAGTATCAAGTGTCTATTTTGCCAGTAGATAGTGAACATAGTGCTATTTTCCAATCTCTTCAAGGAGGACAAAGAAGTGCACTTCACAAAATTTTGCTTACAGCATCAGGTGGTCCATTCCGAGGGAAAAAACGTGCAGAATTAGAACATATTCAAGTTGAAGATGCATTAAAACATCCTAATTGGGAAATGGGACGAAAAATTACGATTGATTCATCTACGCTTGTGAATAAGGGATTAGAAGTGATTGAAGCGAAATGGCTCTTCGATGTGGACATTGATCAGATTGAAGTGGTAGTACATCCACAAAGCATTATTCATTCGATGGTTGAATATGTGGATGGTGCGATTATTGCAGAGCTTGGAACTCCAGATATGAAACTTCCAATTCAATATGCATTGTACTATCCAGAGAGAAGATTCCTTCCAGGAGATCGCGTTGATTTCAGTACATTATCACAGCTTACATTTGAAAAACCGGATTTAGATACCTTTTATGGCCTTCGTCTTGCATTTGAAGCGGGAAGAGCAGGTGGTTCTCTTCCAACAGTATTTAATGCAGCAAATGAACTTGCAGTTAGTAAATTTTTAGATCGCAAGATTAAGTATTTAGAAATTCCTGAGATTATTGAAACATGTATGAAAAATCATAAAAATATCAGTAATCCGACGGTAGAAGAGATTCTACAGACAGAAAAAGAAGTATATGAACAGATAGAAAGTAGGTGGTAGGATGGGCATAATTCTGGCAATACTTGTATTTGGAAGTATTGTGTTTATCCACGAATTCGGTCATTTTTTGCTTGCAAAATTAAATGGGATACGAGTGGATGAATTTGCAATAGGAATGGGTCCAACTTTATTTAGTTTTACAAAAGGAGAAACAAAATATTGTTTGAAATTACTTCCACTAGGTGGTTATTGTGCCATGGGAGAAGATGATCCAAATGATACATCAGAAGGTAGTTTTAACAGTAAATCCGTATGGGCGAGAATTTCAGTTGTTGTTGCCGGAGCAGTGTTTAACTTCTTGTTGGCATTTGTATTTTCTGTGATTGTAGTTGCATACACAGGATATGATAAACCGGTTATTTCTGGAACAACACCAGGATTTGCGGCAGAAGAAGCAGGACTACAAGCTGGCGATGTGATTCTTCGCATGAATGATAAGAAGATCAATCTTTGGAGAGAAGTAACGTATTATAATACATTTCATCCAGGTGAAACCATTCAAATGGTGTATGAACGTGATGGTGAAACATATGAGGTAACGATTGAACCAAAGCAAGATGAAGATGGAAGGTACATCATGGGTGTTTTATCACCAGCATCTTATGAAGAAGCAAATGTATTTACAGCACTTCAATATGGTGTATACGAAGTGAAATTCTGGATATCAACGACAATTGAAAGTCTTAAAATGATCATAAGTGGTGGTGCAAGCATCAATGATCTAACAGGGCCAGTAGGGATTGTAAATGTAGTAGATGATACGTATCAACAGACAAAATCGTATGGAATTGTAGTGGTATTGATGCAAATGCTAAATATTGGTATCTTATTATCGGCAAACCTAGGTGTTATGAACCTTTTACCATTACCAGCGCTAGATGGTGGAAGATTGGTATTCTTGATCATAGAAGCAATTCGTGGGAAAAGAGTTGCACCGGAAAAAGAAGGCTGGGTACATGCAGCGGGAATGGTATTATTAATGCTATTAATGGTTGTGGTATTGTTTAATGATCTAAGAAGAATATTTTAGATGAAAATGGAGAATCTCGCTTGAAAGTTTTTTAGCTTTCAAGCGAGATTTTTGCTATGTTAATTCAGCAATACGTGATACACCGACATAGATTTCAGAAATCTTATACCAAGTTGGATAATCCACAATGCCAGTAGCAGGTAATCCAAAGACCGACTGAAATACTTCAACAGCATTGGCGGTTGCATTCCCATAAATGCCATCAGCAGTGACACGAGGAATTGCTGGATAAGCACCGGCGATCACGTTAAGTTGTTCCTGAAGCTGACGCACTTTGTCTCCAGAAGAACCGATAGTAAGATCATAGCCAGGCCATGAAGACGGAATACCTGAGATTTCTTCCGCTGTGTTGATA
>CAYTRJ010000140.1:0-4535 GCA_964440185.1 uncultured Faecalimonas sp.
ATGATTCATGTTGTAGATGCAGCATCGTCAGAAGGTCGTGATCCAATCGATGATATTTATTAGATCAATGCAGAGTTGAAAGCATATAACGAAGAGATTGCAACACGTCCTCAAGTTATTGCAGCAAATAAAACAGACTTGATCTATGAAGGAGACGAAGATCCCGTAGAGAAAATCCGAGCAGAATTTGAACCACAAGGAATCAAGGTGTTTGCAATCTCAGGAGTATCCGGAGAAGGAATCAAAGAATTATTATATTATGTGAATGAACAATTAAAAACATTAGATTCTGCTCCAATCGTGTTCGAACAAGAATACTTCCCTGGAGAAGAATTGATTCATATTGATTTACCATACAGTGTAACATATGAAGATGATATGTATGTGGTAGAAGGTCCTAAGATTGAAAAAATGTTAGGATATACGAACTTAGATTCAGAAAAAGGATTCGCGTTCTTCCAAAAATTCTTAAAAGATTCTGGTATTTTAGACGAATTGGAAGCTGCAGGAATTCAAGAAGGCGATACTGTTCGTATGTATGGATTACAATTTGATTATTACAAATAAAGGAGAAAAGACATGACTACAAAACAAAGAGCATATTTAAAGAGTCTTGCGATGGTAATGGATCCAATTTTTCAAATTGGAAAAGCCAGCATGACTCCTGAATTTACAAGTGCGATTGCAGAAGCTTTAGAAGCACGTGAATTAATTAAAATCAGTGTATTACAAAACTGTGCAGATGATCCAAAAGAAATTGCACAAATGCTTGCAGAACGTACTCGTTCTCAAGTTGTACAAGTAATTGGTAAGAAAATTGTACTTTACAAAGAAGGAAAAGACGATAAGAAAAAGATTATTTTACCTTAATAAAGGTAACTTGAGGTGTATATATGAAAGTCGGAATTATGGGTGGCACATTTGACCCGATTCATAAAGGACATTTGATGTTGGGAAAATGTGCAAAAGAGCTGTTTACACTGGATGAAGTTTGGTTTATGCCGAATGGAAATCCTCCCCATAAGAAATGTTGTTCCATTGCAATAGATGCAGAACACCGTGTAAAGATGGTAGAGGAAGCAATCAAAGGAATAGAAGGATTTCGTTTGGAACGCTATGAGGTAGATCGTAGAGAAATAAATTATTCATACTTGACAATGGAACATTTTAATCGAATCTATCCGGAACATAAATTTTATTTTATTATAGGCGCAGATTCTCTTTTTTCAATTGAACGTTGGGTAAAACCAGAACGTTTTCTGAAAACGTGTACAGTTTTAGCTGCTTTTCGAGATGATAAGAATCTCGAGGAAATGAAATATCAAATTCAATATCTTAACGATAAGTATGAAGCTGATATTCAACTTATGGATTCTCCGAAAGTAGCTGTATCATCAAGTGAAATCCGCATGCGTTTACAAGAAAATAGAGAAATTGAAAGCATGGTTCCTGAGGCTGTCTTACAATACATTCAAGAAAATCAATTATTCAAAGGTGATGAAGATGAAGCAATCTAAAATAGAAAAAATCAAAAGTCAGATTCATCAAATTCAAGATGGTGCACGTTTTGAACATACGATAGGTGTGATGTATACAGCTGCCGCATTGGCGATGCGTTATGACATGGATCTTGAACAATCAATGACAGCAGGTCTTCTTCATGATTGTGCAAAGAGTTTTTCTTCTGAAGAAAAACTTTCGCTATGCAAGTCTTATGGTTTATCTATCACAGATGCAGAAGCAAAGAATCCAGGACTACTTCATGCCAAATTGGGGGCATATATAGCACGACATACATATGGAATTACGGACCAGCAGATATTAGATGCAATCGAATATCATACAACAGGAAGACCTAAAATGACAATGTTGGACAAGATTATTTATATTGCGGATTATATCGAACCAAATCGTAATCAAGCACCAAACTTAGAAGCAATTCGAAAACAGGCTTTTATAGATATAGATGCATGCTTATATACAATTTTAGAAGCATCATTACAATATTTACAGACACGCAGTGAAGTGATAGATCCAATGACAGAACAGACTTATTTATACTATAAAAAGCTGCGTAATGTGTAGAAGAAAGGAGTAATTTTTATGGAACAATCAAGAAAAATGGCAAAAATTGCATATGAAGCTTTATCCGATAAAAAAGGAGAAGATATTAAAGTGATTGATATCTCTGAAATTTCTGTACTTGCTGATTATTTTATCATTGCAAATGGTACAAATGAAAGTCAGGTAAGAGCTTTAGTAGATAATGTAGAAGAACAATTAAGTAAAGCTGGATTTGACGCAAAACAACGTGAAGGATACGGATCAGGAAGCTGGGTATTACTTGATTTCAACGAAATTATTGTTCATGTATTTGACAAAGAAAACCGTTTATTCTATAACCTAGAAAGAATCTGGAGAGACGGAAAAGAAATGAATCTTGAAGATTTATAAGATATAGGGACATGGCTTAAAGTCATTGTCCCTTTTCGAACGTAGAAAGAAGGAATGACTATGAATGTGTACTTTATGAATTTGGCAATTGCGATTATTGCAGGGCTAATGTTGTCACGAGTTGCTAAAATGGTAAAATTACCAGCAGTAACTGCGTATTTAATTGCAGGTCTTTTACTGGGACCATTTTGCATAGGCGCATTAGGAATCCATGGATTAGGATTTAATACTTTGGAACAAGTGGAAACAGTGAGTTTTATTTCACAAGCAGCGATGGGATTTATTGCATTTACAATTGGAAATGAATTTCGTTTATCGCAATTAAAATCGATGGGAGCAAAAGCCATCATCATTGGAATCGTACAAGCAGTTGTAACTACGATCATTGTTGATGTTGCTTTGATAGCAGTTCATTTTATGAATCCAAGCTTGATATCGATTCCATCAGCGATTACACTTGGTGCAATTGCTTCAGCGACAGCACCAGCAGCTACTTTAATGGTTGTACGCCAGTATAAAGCAGACGGACCGCTTACAAGACTTTTGATGTTGGTTGTAGCAATTGATGACGCAGTTGGGCTTGTCTTATTTGCAGTATCATTTGGTGTTGCAAATGCGATTGAAGTAGGTAGTGTCAGTATGGTAGGAATGATTGTAGAACCTATTTTAGAAATTGTACTTTCACTTGGTGCAGGAGCATTAGTTGGTGTAATCTTATATTATTTTGAACGCTTTTTCCATTCGCGAAGTAAACGTATGTCATTGTCGGTGGCAGTTGTATTATTAGGAGTGGGAATTTCTAGTTTCAAATTTGAAATAGGTGGTGTACAGTGCGGCTTTTCATTGTTACTGTTATGCATGATGACAGGAACTATTTTCTGCAATATCTGTGATACATCAGAAGAATTAATGGCTCGTGTAGAAGGATGGACAGTGCCACTTAATATCTTATTCTTTGTGTTATCTGGAGCAGAATTAGACTTGAATATTTTAAGTAACCCAATGGTATTATTGATTGGTGTCGTTTATATTGTATTTCGATGCCTTGGAAAATATTGGGGAGCTTATGGAAGCTGTTATTTAACAAAATGCAATTCTAATATTACAAAACATCTTGGAATTACCTTATTTCCACAAGCTGGTGTGGCACTTGGAATGTCATTGACTGCTGCAGGCCTTTCAGATGGTGCGATTATTCGTAATGTAGTACTATTCAGTGTTCTAGTGTATGAATTAATTGGTCCAGCACTTACAAAACGTTCATTGATGGCTGCAGGCGAAATCAATCCAGAAGGAAAGACAAATGCAAGAAGTACAAATAAACCAAAACAAGAAGTGAATTTGCATTAAAAAATGGGAGGGACTTAACGGTCTCTCCCTAAAATTATGCTTATATGTGGATTAAAAGAAACGGAATACGCCTCGTACTTTACCTATGATAGTACATTCAGGAACAATAATTGGATCCATAAAATCATTTTCTGGTTGCAAACGATAGTAACCATCTTCCTTGTAAAAAGTCTTAACGGTTGCGCCATCTTCTACAAGTGCAACAACCATCTCTCCATTGGATGCAGTTGGACAAGATTCGACAAGTACCATATCACCATCAAAAATCCCTGCATTGATCATACTTTCTCCTTTTACTTTTAATAGAAAAGTGTCATTGTTAGGCATATACTCTACAGGAATTGGAAAGTAGTTCTGAATATTCTGTTCAGCTAGGATTGGCTCTCCAGCTGCTACTTGACCGATGATCGGAACATTTGCCATCTCGCGACGTGATAAATTAAATGTATCATCAATAATCTCAATTGCACGTGGCTTAGTAGGGTCGCGTCGGATGTAACCATTCTTTTCTAATGTTTCCAAATGTGCATGCACAGACGAAGTAGAACGCAGATTAACTGCTTCACAAATCTCACGTACTGCTGGTGGATATCCGATTCTCAAAATTTCCGCTTTAATATATTCTAAAATCTCTAATTGTTTCTTACTAATTTTCCCTTGTGACATAATTGTACTCCCTCGAATAAATTTTAATTTCTTTCATTTTATCATAGTGCTTTTTAAAAAGCAAA
>CAYTRJ010000141.1:0-4507 GCA_964440185.1 uncultured Faecalimonas sp.
TACAGTGACTTGTCGCCAGTTTCCTAACTTGACATTCGCTCCACGGAATACCTGCTCATCTTTCAAGCAGCAACCTCACGCTTCATAGCTATCTTGTCACAGCTCTAATAGAATACTACATGTTTCTTATAAATGCAAGTATTTTTTTATACATTTTTCAACTTTTTTTCGACAAGTTTTTGTGCACATTTATAGGGTACATTATATATAGAAGAAACTCATACTTTCTCACGTTTGCACTTCAACGCAATAGCATTATTTGTTGACATTTTAACGATTTATTGTTAGAATACTTATTAACAGACAGACATATTTTTATACAAAAGTTATACATTTTCGGGGGATGTAGAACAAATTGGCCAAATATGTTACGTCAACAAAAATTTAATATTTTGGAGGAATGATTTATGAACGTTATTTCAATTCTAAGAATCGTCTTAATTCTTGTTACTATCGTAACAACTGCGCTTATCCTTATTGATTGCAGCAAACACAAAGATGAACTCGGCGGAGTCAGCATCGGTAAATGGATCACATTAGGAATTATCGGTTTTGTTACAAACTTCTTCGACACATGGGGAATCGGATCTTTTGCTCCTACACAAGCTTCATTTAAGTTTACTAAGACTTCTCCTGATGAAACAGTACCTGGTACACTTAATGTTGGGGATACACTTCCAGTATCTGTAGAAGCTATTTTATTCCTTAACTTCGTAGATATCGAACCAATTACATTAGTTACAATGTTAGTTGCAGCAGCAGCCGGTGCTTACATCGGTGCTGGTATCGTATCTAAATGGGATGTTAAGACAATCCGTATCGTAATGGCTACACTTTTAGTAATCTGCGCTGTAGTTACAGCTTGTAGAACTGCTGGAGTTGGACCTTTCGGTATGGCTGGTACAGCTTTAGGACTTTCTGGTATCAAATTAATCATCGGTATTGTTGCTAACTTCTTCTTAGGAGCTCTTATGATGGTTGGTTTTGGACTCTACTCACCTTGCTTAGCTCTTGTTGCTATGTTAGGTATGAACATTGGTACAGCTTTCCCTATTATGATGGGTTCTTGTGCTTTATTAATGAACGTATCTGTATTCAAATTCGTTAAAGAAGGTAAATACGATCGTCGTGCAACTTTAATGCTTATGTTCCCAGGTGCTCTTGGTGCATATGCCGCTTACAAGATTGCTTGTTTCTTCAGCTTAACAACTCTTTCATACATCGTTTGTGTAGTTATGGTTGTAACAGCAGTAATGTACATTAAAGACGCTAAAAAAGCAGCGTAATTTCTAAAACAGGATACATAAAAGCGAGGATTTTTGATCCTCGCTTTTTTATTTTCTCTTTTGTGCTTTCTTTTCTTTCGCTTCTTTTCGCAATCTTGCAGCTCTTTCGTCATACTCTGCATTTTTTCGTTTTACATCCATTCGATATTTCAACCATTTATTTTTTAATGTTCCTGGAAGAAATTCGCACATTACATTACTTCTTTCTTTTACAAATTCCGCGAAAGTTGCTTTCTCTCCTTCCACAAAACATTTTTTAGGAAGCAAATATAATTCTTCATTATTTATACCCATATAATAATTTTTTTCATCTTCATAAAAACTAGTTACATGGTTATATCCACCTACATTCTGAAAAAGTTCCCCATTCAAATATACATAAATCGCACTTTTTGCAAATGCATACGTAAGCTCTGTTCCTTTTTGATAAGCTTCATCCGCTTTTTTCATCTTCATAACAGCAATACTTGGAAGAAATATACCAATTACGATCATCGCAATTCCAATCCCCCCTATCACTGCCCCTGCAGTCATGCTGCCACCTTTCATTGCAAGGAAACCAATCATTAGCATTCCAATAGCAAGAACATAAAATTTATATCTGCTAAGCTTTCCCTGCACACGATAGGTAAATGACACAAAGTCTTTCATAACCTCTGCATCTTTTTTCATTGTTATCTTATATTTTGTCTCCATCATTTTCCCTTCGCATATCATTTGAAGAGGTTCAAAACATTATATTCTGAACCTCTTTATTTCTTATTTATTTTCATTATCTTTTTGACGCATTCGTAGTTTTAATTTTGCAAGTGCAAGTTTACAGTCACGTTCTGTCATATTGTTTTCTCCTACAACATTCGTTTCTTCTCCTGTCGCACTCTTGTTAATATCCACCACATCGCCCAAATAGTCATTCGTTACAACAAATTGTGCAACCGTCCCATTAAACGTAATTCCTGTAACCGGAATCCCTCTTGTTCCGATCTGCTCCATGGTATTTGTATAATCTACATGGCTATTCCCCCAGCCATCGCATGATACAATTACACCATCTGCTCGCATACACTCTGCCCATACAGCAGCTCTTGTTCCCACTAACATCTTTTCTTCATTTCCATCCGGTGAACCGATTAGCATAACTCCCATCAAATCCACATCGGTGTCTTTTGAAACCACATCCAATAACGGGTCCCTAAAATGATGTAAGGATGTTTCTTTTGTCGAAGGACCAATTCCCATAATTCTCTACCTCCTACTGCATAGAACGGATAATTCCGTCTCGATATTCATTCGGCGTTAATATGATCGGCATATTTCCCATGTCTATAATGGATTTTCCGCCTTCCACTCCGGATGGTTCTTTTGCAAATAAATGTGTGTCATACATAGCACCTTGTCCCGCCACTTGCTTCATGATCAATACACGTTTCTTTCCTGGTCTGACAATATCATGATATTCGTGGCGTTCTGTACATTTATCACCTTTAAACTTCTTCATCTTATCTCGGTATGTTTGGATAAATTTATCACATGCTCTGTGTGCCGCTGTTGGTCCTGGACGCTCCTGTCCCATACCAGCTGCCAATGTCACATCAAAAGAAATGATCACATCATTATCACCCGGTGTTCCGGCACGATTAAGATACAACATGTCTTTCAAATTTCCTTCCGACGACCCAAATTCATGTGTTTGTTTTCCATTCACATCAACTCCCGTCAAGATAACATATACGCCTGTAATCGTATGGGTGATGCCTTCTCCAATCTTGCCTAGCACTTTTGTTGAAATCGGAATAATATCCATCATCGTATTCGTCCATCTATCATGATCTCCTGGTTGAATGATCTGAATGTCAATCTTCTCAATCAGTGGTTCTGATGCAACAAGTTCCTCAATCATTTCCTTACTTACTGTCATTTTCCCATCAACAGTAATATCATTATGTTCTCCCCACACAACCTCATTCATATGATACGCTTTAATCACCAAACGTCTCAAATCTTTTACTTGATCAGCCATTTTCCACACACCTCCAAGTTAATCCTTTAACATTATTATACTATAAATCTACTTGTTTTCCAATCATGTTTTTCGTTGTAACGCGCTAAATTAATAGATGTACAAAAAGGGCAGATGATTCCTCATCTGCCCTTTAAATCAAATTATACTTTAGCAATATATTCGAATGGCAATGGAACAACTTTTCCAGGTGTTTGGATTTCAATTAATTGTTCTAATGTTGCTTTTACGATTGCTGTTTGTTGTTCCACGTTATTAGGAGCACCAGCATTAGCACCCATAGGTACCAATGGAGCTACGGCACGTGGTGTACCAGTTTGACGTACAACTGGTGGAAGAGCTGCAATAATCACTGTAGGAATTCCAGCTTCTTCGATCGCTCTCTGCACCAATACTGCAGAGCGGTGACAAGTACCTCAGCCAGCTGTGAGGATAACTGCGTCTACGCCTTCCTCTTTGAACATTTGAGCGATAGCTGGACCTGTTTCATTTTTGAATTTTTCTTGGTTTCCACCACCACCCATGAATCCTGCATGAACTGGAGCACAAGCTTTGATAAATCCTTCTTTTGCTAATTCATGAATTCTGTCGATTGGGAACATACAGTTGATGTCTTTGTTAACATCACTGTTATCATATCCACCATGTGATACCATTAATTCGCTTGATTTCATTTCATCAGTAACTTTTCTCCATGTAAAGTCACCAGCAAGATTAAATCTCTTGTCGTCTTTATGATGAACACCGGCTGCTGTAGCAAGAGCAATTGTCATATCTTTAAGCTCTTTTGTTACAGGAGTCCATACCATAGGTGGAGTAATTGGAACGAAAATTTCCGATTGTAAACCTTTAACAGTTGTTAAACTCATTCTTATACCTCCTTGTTTTCTGCTTCATTTTTGGCACGCATTTCTGCCTGACGTCTATTATATACGTCTAAGTTACTAACATATTTGTCATTTACTTCTGGTCCAAGTTGTTCAATAAAGCTCATATTCCATGCTACTTCTTGACCAACTTCAAGAGGATAATCTGTAATCATCATACGCATTGGAACTTTCAAAAATCCCAAACGGCCTTTCAAGTCAATCCCTACACAGCCATCATGTACTTCAACAATTACACCTTCCATCTTGATTATTTTATCACCATACTTCATGTTATTCACCTAAATCTTAGTCGTATTTTTCTTTACGTTTGT
>CAYTRJ010000142.1:0-4435 GCA_964440185.1 uncultured Faecalimonas sp.
GTTGTGGGTGCTAAAACCGAATAACATTCGCCCTATGTGGCTGATACTTCCCCACGAAAAAGTGGGTTGATGATACGCAGAGGGGCGAGATGTAGCAATCTTGCCCTTTTGCATTGCACCTTGAAAACTGAATATTGGCTAGTGATTTGTAAATTTCAAAAATCATATTGACATACATACGTCAATGACGTATAATAAAATAAAAAAGGAGGAGTCAATATGGGTAGAGGAATTGCAAGAAAAGCAAAGTTGACAAAAAAGTGTTGCTGCGATAATCCTAATTGGCATTATGATGACATTGAAGTAAACGAAAACACCAAGGAGATAACTTATAAACTTAGGTGTACGAACTGTTTTGCAAATTGGGGCACAAAAAGCACAGAAGTTAGAAAATATTGGTTTCCAATATACAACAAAGTACCTTCTGTTTGGTGTGGATATGGGTACAATGGAAACAAAACAGTAAAAGAATTGTTCTCTGTTTTAGACAGTGAAAGAGAAGAAAATCTTTTAAAAGATATGATGTTGGCAGAGAATAAGCTTTTAGAAGCCGAGAAAGAAGCCGAGAAAAGACGCAAAGTTTTTGAAAAATTCAAGAAGCAAATAAAAGAGATCGGAGAGATGTTGAATGAAGAATTTTAGACATTCAACACAAATGTCTCAAAAACAATTTTCTGAATACTTCGGAATACCTATAAGAACATTGCAAGAATGGGAGCAAGGAAGAAGAAAACCTCCGGATTATTTTCTTAAATTGCTAAAAAGAATATGGGATTTAGAAACCACTAGCCAATAACGGTTGGTGGTTTTTATTTTGGGAAAGAGAGGTAGTAAAATTGAAAGAAAAAATCGAAGCAAAACTTTTTGAACACGCAGAAAGAATTCTTAAAAAGGAAACTTTAACAGTGGAAGAAATGAACTTCATTATCTTTTTGCTCAATAGGATTGAGATGAAAGAGAACTCTGAATCCATGAGGAAAGAAAAAGAAGTAAGTGATAAACTTTGGAGAGAAAAAATGGCAAATATCATTGACATGGCAGGAGGTGTGTAATATGGCTTGCAGAACCAGTTGTAAATTGTGTAATTGCCTTGCGGTTTCGCAGGAAATTTCATTTTCAGACGGAAACCTTGTTATAACATTGCCAGCAGGAAGTTACCGAGACGGAGAAAAGGTATGTATTGTTATTGCACAAAGCATACCAGATGATACAACAATAAATGCTCCAGTATACATTCAGTTAGGTGCTGACGCACCAGTGTTATATCCACTTCAAAGATGTAACTGCTTGCCTGCGGTAGCGTGCAATTTGAGAAGCCGAACACGATACAGTATAGTGGTTGAAACCACATCTGACAGCGGTATTTTCAAACTTTTAGGCAGAGTGGCTTGTGCGCCGGATAACAGATTAAATGCTATCAACGGAGACGGAACGAGAGCGTAGGAGGTGAATATTTATGCATAAATGGAGTAAGGAAATATTAGAATGTGTCAAAGCAAAAGTAGAAGCGATTGGCATTGATAATTTTGAGGGGCAGAATTTGGATGACCTTAAAGACTGGACGGAGATTGCCAAAAATATCGTTTGTTTTGACAAGGATTATCGTATTGTAGAAGCAATGGATAAGGCAGAAGATGATGACGAAATCATGGATATGTTCGACAGGTACGGAGATGATAGACGGTACTATGACCATTACAGATACAAAAATGGGCGTTTTGCACCTAAAGGACGCGGAACAAGGAGGGGATATGAAGAATATCCATATTATCACATGATGCCGGGCGAATATGATCCTGAGCATTGGCGTGATCTTGACAGAAGTTCTGGACGGCTCTATTATCCAGAAACGACAGAAAAATCTGAAAGCCGATACGACAAGGCAAAGCGGATGTATACCGAAACAAAGGAAAATCATAAATCTGGAAGCGCAGAAGATAAGCAAATCACCATGCGCGAAGCTGAGAAAATGCTGAACGTGATTTTTGATGAGATTGACGAGATGCTTCGGGATGCCGCTCCAGAAATGCGGAACATGGTTAAAACAAAAGGTCTTACCAGATTGCAGAAAATAAGTTAAGAATAAACTAAGTTCAAGTAAAGTTGTTTGGTTTAGTTAGTTTATTTGTTGGTTTAGAGGGTGGGAAACTACCCTCTTTTTAAGTAAGGTGGTGCATATGATATTCAGAATTAGAAATAACCTATGGAACATTGTTTTTGTAAGCCCTATGAGCAAAGAGCTTATAACCACAAATGGAAATAGAGTCTTGGGAGTATGCGACAATAACGTAAAGACTATATTTATTGCGAATGATCAGACTGATAGCAAGACGGAACATATTATTTGCCATGAGATAACGCACGCTATGTGCTTTGAACAGAACATTGATATTCCGTATGAGCTGGAAGAACGTCTGTGTAATTTTATGGCTGATTTTGGCCGGGAGATTATATACATAGTGGATGATTTGCTTTATGCAATAAAAAAGAGGGTTGCATAATCAACCCTCTTTGATCATGTCCAATGTATTTTTATACATTCAGACTAAGCTACTTCTTTAAAGACTTCTTTTGAAATGTCAACATGGTATGTATTAACAGTACCAAACCGTGGGTCTTTTGTTTTTCCTACATCATAGCCATAATTCTTAGAAAGCTTACTACATTTTCTTCCGAACATATTCGCCTTGCTAATATCAACCTTGATTCCTCTAAGGCTCGCATATCCGGCTACTGTATAATAATCTTCATTGTGCGTTTCTATCTTGGCTTGCAATTCTTTTACGTTGTCATTAATTTTAGAAAGTTCCGCTGCCTGACGTTTCTGTTCTAGCTGTTGAGTGGCAATAGTGTCGAACATCTGCTTAAACAGCTGTAATTCTGGTGAAAGCTGAGACAGATCAATTGCTTTCTGTTTTACCTTTTCCTCTAAGCGAGTAAAATATTCTCTTGCCTGTTCTGCTTTCTCTCCATTTCCTTTCATAGAAAGTTTCTTTGCAAAGTGGGCAGTTAAGCGATAATCCTCTCTTTGTTTTGTTCCAACTCCCGACTCGTACTCAATGACGAACCGAGTAAAATCCTCATTTTCTGTTGCAAATTCATTCTCTGTGATATTAGATTTACACCACTTTGAATAATTGCTTGGGCTAAGTTCTAAAAACGCATACAATTTGCTCGCAGTAGTCATTCCCTCGCTATCAATGTCAAGTGCAATCTCAATAGGTGTTCTGAAATTCTTTTCTTCATCTCTTTTAAAGTTTCCATTCATTACGGAAATTAATGTGTCAGTCATACTTTTTACCCCCAATTCTTTATCAATAGATAGAAAAAATAATATGCAAGCAATAAAAAAACCCCTGACAGACACACTTTTACCATGTATCTGCCAAGGGAATTAATTACACCAAGCTCACTCTGCCTGCATCCTTGCGTTTCTACTAACCACCGGTTCGAACACCATACCGCCGCATGGCCTTCTTTAATTTCTCACCTTAATTTGCAGTTTTCGAATTAAATTGTACCAGCAAATAATAGCTTACTACAAGAAAAAAGTCAAGAAAAATAATGTACACATATACGAAAAAATGATATACTTAGTGCAGAGGTGACATACAATATGTATAACATGGTACACACATCATTTGATGTTATGAAAGAATTTTTGATAACTGGTGCGGAGCTGGATGGAAAATATCAGATACCGATTGTTCCAGCTTGTCAGCTTGATTGTATGCCAGAGGATAGCATAGATTTTGAGGAAAGTTTCAGCCGGAAGATAAAGAACCATAGAAAGCTGAATGTGTCATTCTACGTGGATGATGCCAAATTCAGTAGGCTATGGAATAACCCCGATAAATACTTAGAACATCTGAGCTGTTTTCATAGCGTAGCCATGCCAGATTTTAGTATATCGACAGGCGAACTAGGTATGCCGTTTGCACTGAATATTTATAACAAATACAGAAATCATGCATTGGCTTGGTATCTGCATATGAATGATATTAAAGTGATACCGTCAGTTAGTATTGCAGACAAAGATAGCTATGACTGGTGCTTTGACGGACTTCCGAAACATAGCATTTTATCCGTATGTACAAATGGTAGAGTACGATCTAAAGCGGCACGTCTGGAATTTTGCGAGGGATTTAAGGAAATGTGCAGCAGGTTAGAGCCTACAAAGGTTATTATTGTTGGCAGAATACCGGATGAGCTGAACACAGATGTGCAAATTATCAATTTCAAGACCCGCAACCAGAAGATAAACGAACAGATGAAAGCGAGGTAATTATGGGAACGAGTACAAGCCGATATGTTCGGAAGAAAAAGACCACAAAAGAGCAAAAAGAACGCAATAAAAAAGCTATGGAGAAGCTGGAAAACCTTATGAAGTTTGACAAGGTGAATAAATTAAAATAACCGTGTAGTAATTTTGCAC
>CAYTRJ010000143.1:0-4397 GCA_964440185.1 uncultured Faecalimonas sp.
CATATGTAAAACCACCACCTAACTTCCGAAAACATCTTTCGCAATCTTCAAAACTTCATTTCTGATTTTTAAACTCGCTTCATACATTGGCATTGTAGCCTTTGTACCATGTGTCAGCACCAGTTCACCACTGTCAGCATAATATCCCCATACTTTTTGTGAACCATGACCCATTCCGTATGTACCGATAAGAAAACCGTTTTCTTGCCCTTTCGGGTGTGGACTCGAACCGACTGAACCGTTGTAGGAAACGCCTGCTCCGAACTCAATGAATAATATTTCTTTTCCCTCTAACACAAGCGTTGCCTTTGACATACCAATAAGCGAGTCAACCTTTACATAGGTGTTATGTTCCGTATCAGAACCGCTCTGAATGCCTTTTTCATCATAAGTGAACCCTGCTTCTGCCACCTTACTTTCAACGACTGGTATACCTATCTCTGCCAGCTTAAGAACAAATTTATCGCACTTACTGGATAATTCTTCCTTGTAGTCCAAAAGTTGCTTCTGCAAGGATTTTAGAGACGATACACTAAGGTTTGCCGATAATGTTTTCTTCCCCATACCGCACCTACTTCGTAATTCGCCCTAAAATGTACTTTGTAACATTCAATGAAGGTTTTACTGCTAAGACTCGAAACGTAGCTGTCAGAGGGTCTACAATCGTCTTTTCGGTATCTTTATACCCGACTTCATCTTGAAACCAAATCAGAGAAGTTTCACTAATCGGTAGTTTCCCATTTTCGACAATAAGAACAGAAGCATATTGCGACACATCAATTCCGTATTCCTCTGATTTTGCTTCGCCACCGCTCATAGCGATATTCCCGAAAAACTCTTTTACATAGCTATATCCAACTTCATATTCTCCAGTTTCCAACGGATAACTGTTTCCATCGTTGTCTTCGTAGTATATGATGTTTCCCTCGCTATCCGTTTGATAAATCGGTACTTGCCCGTTCTGCAAGGCGTAATACATTTTTTGTTTGTTTTTATTCAGAGTTCGCATAAAGCCACCCACTCACTTGTTAGCCTGCTTAATTAACTGATCAACATAGGTACTAAGTCCTGCTACAAGAATGCCTTGTACGATTGATGTAAATATTGCCATTAAAACTTCTTGCATTGTCCCAATAGGACTGCTTGCAAGTACCCAAATAGCACACAACACCACTCCACTTATCCCTAAAATAAACGGAATGTATTTATCCTTGATATTTTCAGCCTTTTTAATTCCACAACCGACAATATAAAGAACGATTGCAACCACAACCAATTCAGGCTTGACATAATTCATAATATCCATAACTAATTGCCACCATCTTTCTGTTTAATGTGCAACTCTTTAATCTCATCATACATTTTTGTTACCATTCCATTGCCACCTAACGCATGGTACGCATCGTACATTTCCGAAAAATTCTGATACGCATATGATGGGATTTCGCCCAACTGCACATACTTCTCATGGTATTCAATGAGTTGCACCCTCAATAAAAGCATTGTGCCTTTGCTGTTCGCATCTCTATCCTTTTTCTGCTGTTTTAGAGCATATGTCACATATCCAAGGAAAGACGTTAATACAATAGGCAATGCAATTATATATGTTTGCATTAAAAAACTCATATCTGTTTCCCTTTCTGCAAATTTCATAAAATCCCGATACCCACCACCAATACCTTCGGGATGCCCTGCAATTTAAACCACTCGATTTCGATAGGTTTAAACCACGCTCAATCTTCTACAGTATAGATACATAATTCGGGAAAGCACCGTAAAATTTAGTGCTTATCCACGAACCATCATAACTTCTTGATATGCCATTTTCAGAGTGAGAATTTTGTCCCTCTGCCCCTGCCCTTGCATAAACCTCTACACAAGCCATAGCAAGACTATTTTTCCCGGCAGATAAATCGGAAACAATGTTCTTCTCCTCAAAATGACTTGGGAAATGGCAACTCTGTGAAACATGTTCAATTACAAAATCTACGATAGACAACGGGAAATTCTCCATTTCTTCGCCAGTTTCAACGATGTATTCCTTCGCCTTTTGTCTGACATATTCAGTTAATTCCCGCATTGTTTCCATATTATCCAACTCCTACAACCCAAGTTTTTTAATCAATGTTTTTTTTAATTCAGTACCTGTTGCACTCTCTACATTATCAATACCTTGTTCTTTTGCTAAAAGCTTTAATTCAGCAGTAGGCATACGATTGATTTCTGTTTTTGTATACAACTGATTAGGTGTATCTATCTGTTGCGAAAACTCAGAGGCAGATTTTACTACCTCTGATATTTCTTCAAACGGCATATACCACTTTCCGTTATATTTAACTTTATGGTCGAATTTCATTAAGAAATACTCCTTTTTCTTAGTAACACTTAATTACATATGTGCTGTCCATTCTTTCATAAGATGGGAGTACAATTTCAGAAACAGTTGTCTTTGTCTGTACTGGGTCTTCTGATACAGATACAGCAACCGCAATGCCGTTTTCAACAATAGCTACATCGGCAATAGGGTTTCCCATAAGTGTTCTTTCTTCTGGTGTGACACCTCTCCAAGTGCTACCTAATGCACCTTCTGGAATAAGTGTAGCAAAACCGTCTGGATAGAACTGCTGTGTTGCTCCTGTTTCATCAATATATTTCTTTGTATATACAATAATTCTTATGCCAAGCTCATTCTCGAAAAGTTCAGCTACTCTTGCATCTGTCATAAATACATTTGCAGTCACATTCTGTGCAAGAACGGCACTCTTAATCTTTGCATTTTGCTTTAAGTAGTTCATTGTCTTTTTAGACACAATCATAATTGATGGTCTATCACCAGTTAAAGCCTCCACTGCGTCCTGTGCTGTTGCAATATCATCTAATGGGTCAGAATTTGTTGTGTCAGACCATTTGTCTGTAGTTGTCTGTAAATCGGCAAAGTTATTTGTCTTATATGTACTATTAGGGTCATAATTGTACGCATAAGTTGCACCATTTGCAGTAATTGAAATTTTTGGTGAACCGTCAGAAGGTGCGAGTAACTGCATAATCATTCTTTCTGGAACAACCTTAGCACCATCAATAAGTGTATTTGCATCGTCATAAATTCTTGATAACACTTCTACTGCATATGGGTCAGTGGCATTCTGCACTCTCATGATTTCCTGTTCGTCAGCCTCTTTAATAAGCATTGACTCCCTAAAGAACGCCATTTCAGTTTCTGTTATCTTAAATCCTTCTCTGCTTCTTAAAGTTGATTTTGCATCAAAGTTTGAAGGTGCAAGAGTAACTGGGAGTCCTTTAGATGTCTTAATCCATTTCAGATCAAGCCCCATTTTCTTTTTAGCTGGGAATAATCCAGCACCAAGATATGCCTGTTTATTGCTTGCTGGTTCTGAATGAACCAAAGCGATTGCTTTTGCATTGTAAGCTTCTCTAATATTCATTCTTTGTTACCTCCTTAATTACTCAAATACAATAAGTGGGAGTGCTGTTTTCGTTGCACTCGCAAGTGTGATATTTGCGTTTGCATTTGCGTTTTTCTCATTTACGCAAGCAAAAGCTTTTACAATAGTTCCGTTTGGATTTTCCTCGTAAACGTCTGTCAGAAGAATACCGACTGGTTCTGTTGCGTTATCAACTTTTCCATCTGCCGCAATCGGATTTCCAGCTTTGCAAACACCGTCTGTAAATGCTGAACTGTCTAATGTGATTTCAGCGAATAACTCTCCACCAAGTTTTCTTTTTAGAATTTCAAGCTGTGTGTTTACACTTGTTTCTGTAACTTTCATTCTTTGTTACCTCCATTCCTCATAAATAACTGTCTACAATAGCCTTAGCTGTTTCGTTTGTAGCAACCATGGTTTTGCCTATCTGCTCTGCCACTTTTTCAGCCTCGGTTTTAGTTTCTTCCCCACCTTTAGCTCCATTTGGATTAGGTGTATCGGCAAGTTTCTGTTTCTCATATTCCGCTACTGCGTTCTTTTTACTGTCGGCAAAAATCTGACCAAGAACTTCATAATCTGTTGCACCATCATCAGTCACAACTTTGCTTGCCTGTTCAGCAGTAATACCAAACTTTTCCATAGCATTTGCACGCTGAGTTCTAACCGCATCTCTTTTTTCAAGTTCTGCAATACGGTTATTTGCTGTTTCCAAGGCTTTGTTTGCCTTTTCCACATCTGACAGTCCCTTGCTGTTCAACTCGTCAAGCTGTGTCTGCAATTCATCGGCTTTTTCAGCCTTTTCCTTGTACTGAGCAACCTTTGCGTTAGCTGACTGTACAGCTTTCCCATGTTCTGCCATGATTTTCTCAACATTTTCCTCACTGATTCCCATAGCAATAAGTTCTTCTCTTTTCATCTTCTTACCTCCATATGTCTTACGAATTTTTACGGTGC
>CAYTRJ010000144.1:0-4322 GCA_964440185.1 uncultured Faecalimonas sp.
TCTTCGATTTTTGCATTGACAACAACTGCTAATTCATATTTGCTCATGTCTTTTGCACCTCCTTATGGTCTCTGGCCCCCGATCCATGTCGGGAACAAGGAATTTAATAATATATCACAATTTGGTATGATAGCACATTTCATTATTCTTTTCAAGCTTTTTTTAATTCTTTTATACTTTTTTCCACTACTTTTCTTGATATCATTACTTGATGTCCGCATCCCATACATTTCAATCGAAAATCTGCGCCTACTCGCAAAATTTCCCACTCAAAACTGCCACATGGATGCTTCTTTTTCATTTTAATGATATCTCCAATTTCACATTGTAAATTCATATTACTGCACCACCTGTCTTTTTTCGATCAACACGCCTTGCACAACAAGACGTTCCGTTTCTGTTCTGTTTGTGCAAGTAGAAAGACTTACAATCTTAGATTGGGAATTTAAGTCTGCCGATACTTTCTGCATCGCATTTCTAGTTATATAATCTTGATAAGTCAAAAACTCATCCTCTGTGGCATAGAATTTGTGATAAATTTCAGAACTATCTTCCACAATACTAACCGCAAAAATCTGATATGTAGCTCTTATGCCATCTGGTGTGTAAATATAAAAATTAGGACTCAATTGCAAAAATTCTGCACTTTTAAATTTACGAAGTTTCCCAAACATAGAACCATTTTTCATATTATGCCCATAGATAAAGGTATTAGAATCTTTGAAATCTCCACTATTTTGGTAATCCATAAAAATAGTTCCGGATGAATTTTTCTTTCCTTCAAAAGTTGTTTTCAAGTATTTTGAATTATCATCTCCACGTACCACTGGATAACTAATGTCTAATTCGCCAAAATCAATCCAACCTACAATATCTGAATTGATCGCAGATAATTTTGCAAAATCAATCTGCAATATTTTTTCTTCTTCCCCTTCTACTTCTTCTGTCTTTTCCGTCACAACTGTTTCCGTTATTTGATCGTATTCTTTTGTTCCTTCCCCATACTCCGAAAAAATCAAATAAAGATTGTAACCTGCATATAAGAATATGCAAAAAGCAATGATCAAAATAATATTCGATAGGATATTTTTTTTCTTTTTCATTTAAGCCTCCTGTTTTCATAAGATACTACAACAAAAGGTGAGTACAATCATGCACTCACCTGTAAATTCTTAGCTTACTTTCAATTTGAATTTTTGAATTTCTTTTTCGCTGGAAACACGTTCAATCAGTCCACCAATGCCGCGAAGTTTTTCTTCAAATCTTTCATAACCACGTTGAATGTAAACAATATCATCCACAATCGTGATGCCATCTGTTGCAAGTCCTGCAATCACAAGCGCAGCACCCGCTCTAAGGTCCGGAGCGCTCACTCTTGCACCTGAGAATTTTTCAACTCCTGTAATTGTAGCTGAATTTCCTTCTACTTTCACATTGGCTCCCATACGTGCTAATTCATCTAAATATTTAAAACGATTTTCAAAAATACTTTCTGTGACAACACTTGTACCTTCACACAAAGCAAGGGTAACTCCTATCTGAGGCTGCATATCTGTTGGATATCCTGGGTATGGAAGTGTTTTTACATGTGTACTTTGCAATCTTTTCTTTGCCACTACACGAACTGCATCATCAAACTCTTCTACTTCACATCCGATTTCTAACAATTTTGCAATTGTTGCTTCTAAATGCTTTGGAATCACATTCAACACTGTTACATCACCTTTTGTAGCCGCTGCCGCAAACATAAATGTTCCTGCCTCGATCTGATCTGGAATAATTGAGTATTCTGTCTTATGAAGTTTTGAAACACCTTTGATCTTGATCACATCAGTACCTGCTCCCTTGATGTTTGCCCCCATACTATTCAAGAAGTTTGCCACATCAACAACGTGTGGTTCCTTTGCAACATTTTCCATAATTGTTAATCCATCTGCCATTGCAGCTGCCATCATCACATTAATTGTTGCCCCAACACTTACAACATCAAAATACAAATGTGTTCCTTTTAGCTCTTCCGCTTCTGCCACAATCTTACCATGTTCAATCTCAATTTCAGCACCTAATGCACGAAATCCTTTCAAATGTTGATCAATTGGTCTGCTTCCAATGTTACATCCACCTGGAAGTGCAACTTCTCCTCTGTGATATTTGCCAAGCAACGCACCTAATAAGTAATACGAAGCACGGATTTTCTTAATATAATCATAATCAATACTGAATGCATTGACCATAGAACCGTTAATACGCACAGTATGGCGATCTACC
Organism: uncultured Faecalimonas sp.; assembly: GCA_964440185.1. Lineage (GTDB taxonomy): Bacteria > Bacillota > Clostridia > Lachnospirales > Lachnospiraceae > Faecalimonas. Next base: position 2,269 of record CAYTRJ010000144.1, read on the forward strand.
CTTTGTACAGATGCACCGATTCCTGCCAACGCTTCCAGCAATACATTAATATCATTCACATCTGGAAGATTATCAATCACTACTGTTTCATCTGTCATAATTGCTGCTGCTAAAATAGCCAATGCAGCATTCTTTGCACCACCGATTTCTACTTCCCCTACAAGTGGTGTTCCTCCCTTAATAATATACTGTTCCATTCTTACACCTCTAACACAGTTTTACTCTATCTCAAATATAATTCTTATTTTTAGTCATAATAACCCAAGTATGTTATATCTTAATGATTATAACACAAATCATTTCATAGGGAAAGTTTTTCTTTACATATCGCAAACTTTCAGAAAAATAACGAAGTAGAAGGCAAAAACCTCCTACTTTTCGAACATTTCAAGCACTTTTTCTATCGTTTCTCCTAATTGCAATCCATCTTCATCAATAATATGATCTGCATATTTTTCAAACAATATACTTCGCTCTTCATATAAATCTTTCAAAGTTTGCCCTTCTTTTAATACTACACCTCGATTTTTTGCATTCGAGATACGTTTTTGAATCTCTTCGTAACTTGCTCGTAGATAGATAATTGTTCCAATTTCTTTAAAATGTTCCATTGCCTCCTTGCAATATACTACGCTTCCTCCAGGTGAAATAACAGCACGTTCCGCATGTAGATCACGATTCACTTGATTTTCAATTGCAAGAAATCCCTCATTTCCAGATTCCGCAATGATTTCTTTCAACAGTTTCCCTTCTTGTTTTTGAATCAATAAGTCTGTGTCAATAAATTCATAGCCTAATCTTTTTGCCACAACGACTCCCACAGTACTTTTCCCTACTGCTGGCATGCCAATAAAAATAATATTCTTCATTTGTGCTGTTTCTCCTTCCTCGTCTATCCTAAGTAAAAGTATCTCTTATCTCTTCGCTGTTGCTGTCTTCTCTGTAAAATTTCCTGAAAAACTAATAGCTGAATCATATCTCTAACAAGTTTTTCATCTTCTGTCCTTGTATCTTTCACTTTATCATAAATACGTCCCGACAGCAAATAAATCTGCAACTGATCCGGATACTCATCATAAATAACACTTCCTTCGTAATCTAAACGATCCACTTCTGCTTCCACATACATCAGTAGTTCTTTTGCAAGCATGGGATACATACTTTTCATATACTCAATATCTCTGCGCTCAATTTTTTGATTGTCATACTGCAAAGGTAAGGGATAAGCCATATAATATGGTAATGGGTTTTGCATAATTCCACTTCCAAAATTTCCATTTACTACAACGTATGCATTTTCAGCCCAAACGTGAAAAAAGCAGTCCGAAGACTGCTTTCTCACTATTTCAACTTCCAGTCTGCATCTTCTGCCAAAACTGTAATTTGATCTTTTAAAATTTCTACAAAACCACCGGAAATCAATGCTTTCTTAACTTCTCCATCATTATGGATCTTCATCACGCATGGAGCAAGGATTGTTGTAAGTGGAATATGGTTTGCATATACCCCCATATCTCCATTTACAGAAGTGAATTCTAAAAATTCTCCTTCTCCTTCAAAAAACATTTCATCTGGTGATATGATCTTTAATGCGAATTTATCTGCCATACGCACTCACCTCTACTTTACACGAGCAAGTACATCGTCGATATTTCCTGCATTTAAGAAATGTCCTTCTGGAATGTCATCATGTTTTCCTTCAAGAATTTCTTTAAAGCCTTGAATTGTTTCATTGATTGGTACATAGCGACCTTCGAATCCTGTAAATTGTGTTGCTACGAAGAATGGTTGAGATAAGAATCTTTGTACCTTTCTTGCACGAGAAACAACTAATTTATCTTCTTCTGAAAGTTCGTCCATACCAAGCATTGCAATGATATCTTGTAATTCTTTGTATTTTTGTAATACTTCTTGTACTCCACGTGCAACATTATAATGTTCTTCTCCAACAATATTAGGATCTAACATTCTTGATGAAGAATCAAGTGGATCTACCGCTGGATAAATACCAAGTTCTGTAATCGCACGAGACAATACAACTTTCGCATCTAAGT
>CAYTRJ010000145.1:0-4310 GCA_964440185.1 uncultured Faecalimonas sp.
CTGGAAATTTCCCAGTCGTTCCCTCTTCTCCATATCCACTATCTCCCATAAATCCAAGAATATCTCCTGCCTTTATTTCATCTCCCACATCAACATCTGCATACGACGCTAAATGAGCATAATAAAAGTAAGCACCCTCTGAAGTTGTAATACCTATACGGTATCCACCTTTCTCCAACCAACCTTTTTTTGTCACCACTCCATCAGTCATACTAAGCACCGGATAAATCCCACGCACATTCACATTTGCCATAATATCTGTTCCTTCATGCCCACGTTTTCCTCCATAAGTACGTTCTGCAAACCAACTATTACTATAAGAAACCGTATACTTATCTGACGTTGTTGAAATTGGAACTGGAAAATATTCCAAATCGTTCCATATACTGCTGGTATATTTATAATATGTTTGCCATGTCTTTTGTGTAAGCCACTTATTACTATCAATGACCCTACTCTTCTGATAGCCGAACTTTGTCTCTAGCAGATAAATTCCTACTTTCCTCCCTGGATTTTCTCCTTTTTCCAAAGATTGAACCAACTCTTCTCCAATATTTTGCTCACGATATAAGTCCGAAACAATGGTATTTTCTTTCAAACGGCCTATTTTGCCTCTATCCAATAAATGTATGGTCCAAAAGCTGCAAAAAAAGGCCAATAAAATATTTAGTAAGAATAAATTATGTTTAAATTTTCGTTTCATAAAATTCCTTTTTCTTTCACTATATGCTTCATAATTAAGCAATTATCCTAATAAACTAATGAAAAAGGATTTCTCTATGAAACAGAAATTAATCACTTTTTCTTTTCTCTTCCTTTTTCTTTGCATGCTACGCTTCCCAAACGAGACTTTTTCAGGTGCAAAGACGGGACTTTTACTATGGTTTCAAACTATTCTTCCTACCCTTTTACCATTTGTGATTGTCTCTAATATCCTTGTCTCAACGAATGCTTTTCATTACCTTGCTGACATTACAGCGCCCTTTTTCAAACGCATTTTTCATGTGTCACATGCAAGCTGCTATGCTATTTTAGCAGGCTTCTTTTGCGGATATCCTATGGGTGCTAAAGTGATTGCTGATCTTGTAATCAAAAAACACATCACACAAAAAGAAGGACAGTATCTACTCTCCTTCTGCAACAATACAAGTCCTATGTTTTTTATTAATTATGTAATACTGGAAAGTCTAAAACAGAAATCTCTTCTTGCTGCCAGTTTTATCCTTTATTTTTTTTCACCCATTTTATGCAGCTTTTTCTTTTATATGTACTATCGAAAAGATTATACCATTTCTGAAAAAATAGATAACACTCAAATCCACTTTACCTTTGCAGATATAGATGATGCTATTGTAAATGGATTTGACACCATCACCCGGGTGGGAGGATATATGATCCTTTTTTCAGTCCTTATTCATCTTTGCAAACAAGTTGATCATCCTATCCTATTAGCAAGTTTGGAAATAACAAACGGAATCCAAATACTAGTTCAATCTGCACTTCCATTATCTATCGTATATCCTTTCGTACTTGCACTTTCATCCTTTGGTGGATGGTGCTCGATTGCACAAACATACTCTATGATAGACGGGACTGGACTTTCTATTACTCCTTACATAACACAAAAGCTGATTACCTCAGGGGTAACCAGCTTATTTGCATTGTGTATTATTCTTCACCGATAAGATCTGCACCAAATTCGGCTTCCATTCCTCGATCTGATTTATCAGGAATTTCTAATTCAGCACGATTTGCACGAACGATATCGTAACATTCACGAAGTGAATTTACTAAACCATCATATTTTGTTGTATAACTATCTAATGTATGACCAATGATCCCTTCAGCTGTTGCCATCAGATCATTTGTGTATTGCATTGCACCAATACGAATGTCATTTGCATCATTTGTAGCATTGTCAAGGATTTGTTGTGCTTGTTCTGTTGCTGCCATAACAATGTCATTTGCTTGTGCATACGCTTGTTGCATAATTTCGTGTTCGCTTACTAATTCATTTGTGTGAATCTGTGCTTCTTCAATCATACTTTCTGCTTTTGCACGTGCATCTGCTAAAATAGCATCTTTGTTTGCAATAATTTTTTGATAACGCTTGATTTCTTCTGGAGTCTTCATACGTAATTCACGTAATAATTCGTCCAACTGATCCTTATTTACAACAATCTTAGTAGTTGATAATGGTTGAAATTTACAACTATCAATGTACTCTTCAATCTCTTCGATAATTTGCTCGATACGGCTACTCATCTTATAATCTCCTCTTTTCTTTTATCTTCTCTGTTACTTTGTCTGCTACATATGGAGGTAAAAATTGAGAAATATCCCCTCCAAAACTAGCAACTTCCTTCACTGTTGATGAACTTAAGAATGAATATTCCAAACTTGTTGTCAAAAATATCGTTTCTACTGTATCATCCAACTTGCGGTTCGTCTGCGACATCTGTAATTCATATTCAAAATCTGTGATTGCACGAAGTCCTCTCACAATCACCTGTGCATCAATCTCTTTTGCGAAATCGATAAGAAGCCCCTCAAAAGGAACCACCTTCACATTTTTCAGTTCTTTCGTAACTTCACGTAACATTTTAACACGTTCTTCCACAGAAAACAACGGCGTTTTTGCTTTATTCTGAAGAACCCCAACAATTAATTCATCACAAATCTTAGATGCTCTTGTGATCATATCAAGGTGACCATATGTTACTGGATCAAAACTTCCAGGGTAAATTGCTCTTAACATGCATCTTCCACCTTCCATTCTAAAAAAATATGTTTATTTGTCTTATATGTTTTTTCTTTGATAATTGAAAAATGTGACTCTTTAATATAAGAAAAATCTGTTTCAAGTGATGCTTCCACAATGATAATGCCATCTTCCGACAACAACTCTAACTCCGATAAATGCTCAATTACTCTTCTTTCCAGTAATTGATTATAAGGAGGATCCATGAAAATATAATCAAACTTTCTTCCTTTTAATCTCTGAAGTGCTGTGAACACATCTGTTTCCATAACTTCTGCTCTATCTGCTAGTTTTGTAAATCTTAAATTTTCCCTAACACATTGTGCTGCTTTTTTACTCTGTTCTACAAAAACAGCATTTTTCGCGCCTCTGCTTAATGCTTCTATTCCAATGGCTCCGCTCCCTGCAAACAAATCTAAAAATGTCGCATCTGCGATTCCATGTGTGATCATATTAAACAACGTTTCTTTAATTCGATCCGTTGTCGGTCTTGTATCCATTCCTTCAACTGTCTTTAATTGTAGTCGTTTTGCACTTCCTGCAATTACTCTCATGTTCGTTCCTCTCTTTTGTTTTTCAATTTCATCCTCATTTATTTTAATATGGTTCGTTCCTGTTGTCTAGCACTTCACAAAAAAATAAGAATGTGCCAAAGCACATTCTCACACCACCTTATGCGTATAAGGATTTTCCATATTTTATTTTCCCATAAATTTTCTTTCCTATTGTAGCGATTAAGGAAACAACAATATACAATGTTGAGAATAGCCCAACACTTCCTCCTAAAATAATTAATAGTAACATCCCAATATTCATATGTATCAACCTCCGAACTTTCATATGTGAAAATTCTAACATAACAGTAATTAAGAAATGGTTAAGAACGATAATATAGTAAAAATACAGGGCATTCTTTACCATTTCTTAGGAATGTAATATTAATTTGCACCAAAACTTGTCAAATGATGTAAGAACTTCTAGTGTATTAATTTATTTTTCTCACATACTAACAATGTAACAAAAAGTTACGATAAATAATTATAAGGAGGAAAATAATATGTCAAATCGTTCATCAAACAAAGCAGCAGTGCCAGAGGCAAAAGCAGCATTAGACAAATTTAAGTATGAAGTAGCAAGCGAACTTGGAGTGCCTTTAAAAGAAGGATACAACGGTGATCTAACATCTAGACAAAACGGTTCCGTTGGTGGCTATATGGTCAAAAAAATGATCGAAGAGCAAGAAAAACAAATGTCTAACAAATAATACAAAATATATCCTCTTGGATTGATAGCAAAATTATTATCCTTCCAAGAGGATATTTTATGCCCCAAACACAACGCTTTTAACATGCTTGATTTTACTCCATTATATCCCCCTCATATTGCAAAAGCTACTGGGAATGTTTTCCTGTCTAAATCATATCCAATTTCATAAATATTTCCTTCCATATCCACTGCTATGATCTTATAACGATATGCTCCTTCTTCTTTATACATAAATGGTCTTATCTTTCTCATAGGTATATTTCTTGGTCGTACCCATGTTAGA
>CAYTRJ010000146.1:0-4304 GCA_964440185.1 uncultured Faecalimonas sp.
AGAGCACTTGACTTTTAATCAAGTTGTCCGGGGTTCGAATCCCCGATGCTTCACTAAGGAAAGGAAGACTTACGATAAGTTTTCCTTTTTTTGTGTATTTAAAAGTTGTATAATACCGTTATACAAGGAAGGAGGTTTTACTATGAATAAAGGTAAAAATTTATTTTGGGGAATTCTTTTAATTATTGTAGGTGGTATTTGGGGAACAAATATTTTAGGAATTACAGATATTGATATTTTATTCGATGGATGGTGGACATTATTTATAATTTTGCCTTGTTTACAGGGGTTATTTACAGATAATGATAAGATGGGCAATTTTATCGGATTAGTAATTGGAATCTTATTGTTGTTATCGTGTCGTGATATTGTGAATTTAAGTTCTATATGGAAGCTTATTTTTCCATTTATAATAGTTATGATTGGTGTGAAACTTTTGTTTAAAGATATATTTCAGAAGGATTTTGGAAAAACAAAAGAAATGTTAAGTAAAAATGGAGTTTCATTAAAAGAACATGCAGCTGTTTTTAGTGGTGCAAATATCGATTATTCGAATGAAGCATTTGAAGGTGCGGAGCTGAATGCAATTTTTGGTGGTTTGAAATGTGATTTGAGAAGAGCTGTGTTTGCTGAGAATTGTGTGATAAAAGTAAGCAGTATATTTGGCGGAGTGGATCTAATGGTTCCAGAAGATATAGATGTAAAAGTATCTGTAACATGTTTGTTTGGAGGAGTTTCTGACAAGCGAGTAAGAAAAAATACAGGAAACCGTATAACATTGTATATTGAAGGAATGGCATTATTTGGAGGAGTTGATATTAAATGACAACATTGCAAAGATGTATAAAATATGGAGCAATTGCGTTTGCTATGTTTTTGATCATAAGCATTTTTTCAGGAATTATAGGAGTGCTTGGAATCTTTGCTGGAGTTGATACATCAAAGAGTGGTAATCCAAAGAAAGAAATTATTCTTAATACAGATGATATTTATAATTTAGATATTGATTTGGCAGCGGTTGATTTTGAAATTCGTACAGGCGATACATTTACAGTAAAGAATATGTATGAAAATGTGGAATGTTATGTAGATGATCACACACTCGTGATTGAAGAAAATGGGATACTTAATACAAACAATACAAGAAAAGTTGTGTTAGAAATTCCTGGAAATATTAAATTTAACGAAGTAGAGATTAATGGTGGAGCTGGAAAAATTGAAATAGATCAGTTATATACAGAAAAACTGGACATTGATATGGGCGTTGGAGATATGATGATTTGTACGTCGGTAGATGAAAAATGTGATATTGATATGGGTGTGGGAAATATCGAAATAACATTATTAGGAACAGAAGATGGGTATACCATTGATTTGGATAAGGGAATAGGAAGTGCTAAATTAAACGGAAAAGAGATGAAGAATAGTACTATTTATGGAAATGGAGCCTGTCAGGTAGAGATTGATGGTGGTATTGGAAAGATTGACTTAGTGATAGAACAAGATGATATGGTATAATAAAAAAAGTTGCCCGATCGGGCAACTTTTTATAATGTTTTGGTAAGATGACGAAGTGTGATTGCACCTACGGCATTACCAAATGTAATTACAAGAAGTGGAACAATATAAGTTCCGATTGATTTTACAATACCAAAATAGTACATATCTGCAATACAGTGTTCAAATCCACAAAGGATGAATACAGCTACACAAAGGAAAATTGCAATAGCACCTAAAATATTTGGTTGTGCTTTATAGACTGCATAAGCTGTGAACATCATAACACCACAGAAAATACCTAAGATAAATAGACTCAAATAAGAATCAGCTAATTTTATGTCAGCATAATGATCTGCATGTTCAACTAATGTATCGCCAATGCGGGTTTGTTTCATTAAAAATGCGATAAAGTTGATACCGATAAAGTTACCAACATAAGTAATTAGGATGTCTTGATATGTGTCTTTTGCCAAATAACCGATTTTACCTGTAAATAGGTTTAAACCTAAAATGATGATTGTAAAAAGTCCAAGGCCAAACAAGAAAGCGCCAACCACTTTATTTTCAACATAAAGATTGATTGTACAGCCAATTCCAATGTACATACCTGCTAAAAGTGCTTTTTTAAATGTTAATAATTGTTTCATAGTATTCCTCTTTTCTAAACCCATGATATTATAACACCTTATGGTAGAAAAAGGAATTATTTATTTTCAATAAAAAATAGTTGATATAGATATTTTTTTAATGTATAATACTCGGGATGAAAAGAAGACTGAAAACTAGGAGGGAATTAAAATGGCACATCGTACAGATATTAAAAAAGTATTGATTATTGGTTCGGGCCCTATTATTATCGGACAAGCATGTGAATTTGATTATTCAGGAACTCAAGCATGTAAAGCACTTAAAAAATTAGGTTATGAAATCGTGTTAGTAAACTCAAATCCTGCTACTATTATGACAGATCCAGAGATTGCTGACGTTACTTATATTGAACCACTTAATGTGGAACGCATTGAGAGAATCATTGCGAAGGAGAGACCAGATGCATTATTGCCAAATTTAGGAGGGCAGTCTGGTCTTAATTTATGCTCAGAATTAGCTGAAGCAGGTGTTTTAGAAAAATACAACGTAGAAGTAATTGGTGTACAAGTAGACGCAATTGAACGTGGAGAAGATAGAATTGAATTTAAAAAAACAATGGATAGTCTTGGTATTGAAATGGCAAGATCAGAAGTTGCTTACACAGTAGAGGAAGCTCTTGCAATTGCAGATGAATTAGGATATCCAGTAGTTCTTCGTCCAGCATATACAATGGGTGGCGCTGGTGGCGGACTCGTTTATAATGTAGAAGAATTGAAGACAGTATGTGCACGTGGTCTCCAAGCTAGTTTAGTAGGACAAGTACTAGTAGAAGAATCAATTTTAGGTTGGGAAGAATTAGAATTAGAAGTTGTACGTGACCAGGAAGGTAATATGATCACAGTATGTTTCATTGAAAATATTGATCCTCTTGGTGTTCATACAGGTGACTCGTTCTGCTCAGCTCCAATGCTTACAATCTCAGAAGAAGTGCAACAACGTTTACAGGAAAAATCACACAAAGTAGTTGATTCAGTTCAAGTAATTGGTGGATGTAACGTTCAGTGGGCACATGATCCAAAAACTGATAGAGATATTATTATCGAAATCAATCCAAGAACATCTCGTTCATCAGCTCTTGCCTCTAAGGCAACAGGTTTCCCTATCGCATTAATTTCAGCAATGTTAGCTTCTGGCTTAACATTAAAAGATATTCCATGTGGAAAATATGGAACACTTGATAAATATGTTCCAAATGGAGACTACATTGTAGTTAAATTTGCTCGTTGGGCATTCGAAAAATTTAAAGGTGTGGAAGATAAATTAGGTACTCAAATGCGCGCCGTTGGTGAAGTAATGAGTATTGGTAAAACATACAAAGAAGCATTCCAAAAAGCTATTCGTAGTTTGGAAACTGGTCGTTATGGTCTCGGAAATGCAAAAGATTTTGGAGAAAAAACAAAAGAGCAATTACTTAAAATGTTAGTAACTCCTTCTAGCGAACGTCATTTTATTATGTATGAAGCACTTCGTAAAGGTGCAACAGTGGAAGAAATCCATGAATTGACAAAGGTAAAAGCATGGTTTATTGAACAAATGAAAGAATTAGTGGAAGAAGAAGAAGCACTTGCTGCAAACAAAGGAAGTATGCCTTCTGATGAAGCTTTAATTTCAGCAAAGAAAAACGGATTTTCAGATAAATATTTGAGTCAGATTTTAGAAATATCAGAAGATGAAATCAGAGAAAAGAGAGTTACACTCGGTGTAGAAGAGGCTTGGGAACCAGTACATGTTAGTGGTACAGAGGATAAAGCTTATTACTACTCAACATATAATGCAGAAGATAAAAATCCAGTTTCAGAAGACAAACCAAAAGTAATGATTCTTGGTGGTGGGCCTAATAGAATTGGACAAGGTATTGAATTTGACTACTGTTGTGTACATGCGTCTCTTGCATTAAAAGAATTAGGATTTGAAACAATTATTGTAAACTGTAATCCTGAAACTGTTTCAACAGATTATGATACATCAGATAAATTATATTTTGAGCCACTTACATTGGAAGATGTATTAAGCATTTATAAGAAAGAAAAACCGGTGGGAGTAATTGCACAATTTGGTGGACAAACACCATTAAATCTTGCGGCAGATCTTGAAAAGAATGGTGTGAAGATTCTTGGTACTGCACCAGCAGTGATCGACCTTGCAGAAGATAGAGA
>CAYTRJ010000147.1:0-4284 GCA_964440185.1 uncultured Faecalimonas sp.
CCTGCCATCTTATCCATACCTGATAATCCTGGGAATTCAAAACTGTCTACTTGGTTAAGGTAGCGACCATATTCTGCATAAATTTCTTCAAGACGTTCTTTAATAGAAGAACCAATGCTTCTGTAATATGCTGCCATTTCACAAATCAGCATAGAACCAATAATCGCATCTTTATCACGTACGTATGGTCCAGCAAGATATCCGTAACTTTCTTCAAATCCAAAGATAAAACGATCTACTTCTCCAGCTGCTTCCAATTGTGCTATTTGATCTCCAATCCACTTAAAGCCTGTAAGTACATTTCTCATTTCAACACCATAATGTGCTGCAATTGCATCAGCAAGTGGTGTAGAAACAATTGATTTCACTGCAACAGCTTTTTCTGGCATTGTACCCTTTTCAATACGTCCTGCACAAATATAGTCAAGTAAAAGTGCTCCTACTTCATTACCAGATACTAATTCATAAGATCCATCTGGACATTTCATAGCAATTCCAACACGGTCAGCATCTGGGTCTGTTGCTAACATAAGATCTGCTCCTTCTTTTTCAGCAAGCTCTAAGCCTAAGCGAAGTGCTTCAAAAATTTCTGGATTTGGATATGGACATGTTGGGAAGTTTCCATCTGGATATTTTTGTTCTGGAACGATTGTCACATCATCAATACCAATGTCAGAAAGAACTCTCATAACAGGAACAAGACCTGAACCATTTAATGGCGAGTACACGAGTTTTAATCCTGCAGTCTTGCAAAGCCCTGGACGAACACTTCTTGCCTTAATTGCTTCATATAGCGCTTCCTTACAATCCTCTCCAACATATTCGATAAGACCAGCTTCCATACCTTCCTCAAATCCCATGATCTTAGCACCTGTTAAGATATCTGTATTTTGAATTTCTGCATATACAATATCTGCTGCTTCATCTGTCATTTGACATCCATCTGGTCCGTATGCTTTGTAACCGTTGTATTTAGCAGGATTGTGTGATGCTGTAATCATAACCCCTGCGTTTGCTTCATAATAACGTGTTGCAAAACTTAATGCTGGAACCGGCATAAGCGCATCATAGATACGAACTTTTACTCCATTCGCTGCAAGTACTTTTGCTGCTTCTTTTGCAAATACATCACTGTTGATACGGCTATCATAACTAATTGCAACTAATTGGTTTCCACCTTGTGTTTTTACCCAGTTAGCCAATCCTTGTGTTGCTTGACGTACAACATAAATGTTCATACGGTTAGAACCTGCGCCTAACACACCTCTTAATCCTGCTGTACCGAATTTCAACGCAACTGCAAAACGTTCTTTGATTTCTTCATCATTACCTGCAATTGTTTCTAATTCAGCGGATAACGCTTCATCTTCTAAATCCATTTCCACCCAACGTTTGTAATCGTCTAAATACATAATATATTCCTCCTGCTATTCCACACACATCCTTCCAGAAATGTGCGCTCTTATTATATATTATATAATTTTAAAGAGTCCTTTTCAACACAAAGATTGTATGGAAAAGGACCCTTTATTATCTTCTGTATAGAGATTATTTTGCTCTATCTTCTTTGATTAAGTTTCTGATAGCTTCTACAGCAACTTTAATTGCTAATTCTGTATCATGAACAATAGGGTTATCCATGCCTAAAGCATTTCTTTCTTGGTTTCCTACTACTAAGAAGTTTGATCCACAACGTACTCTTAAATGGCTAGCTGCAATAAATAATGCTGCTGATTCCATTTCAGATGCTTTACATCCCATACGTTTCCAAGCTTCCCATTTGTTTAAAAGTTCATAACTTACAGGCATTCTTTCTGGTTCGTGTTGTCCGTAGAATGCATCTTTACATTGAACAACTCCTGTGTGGAATGGTACCTTTAAATCTTTACATGCTTTTACAAGTGCATTTGCAACTTCAAGGTCTGCTACTGCTGGGTATTCGATTGGTGCATATTCACGGCTTGTTCCTTCCATTCTGATAGCACCTGTAGATACAACTACATCTCCACCTTTAACATCAAGATCGATTCCTCCACATGTTCCTACACGAATGAATGTATCTGCACCACAAAGTGTTAATTCTTCTAATGCGATAGAAGCTGATGGTCCACCAATCCCTGTAGATGTTACACTTACTTTTTCTCCATCTAAATATCCTGTATATGTAACATATTCTCTGCTGTCTGCTACTAATTTCGCATCATCAAAATGTTTTGCGATTTTTGCACATCTTTTTGGATCACCTGGTAAAATTACATAGCGTCCTACATCGCCTGGTCTAATTTGTAAATGATACTGTAATCCAACTTCTCCTGAATAATTTTGCATAATAATTCCTCCTTATAATTACGTTTTATATAAAAGCAACATCCTAAATTGCTTTGATATCTACTCTTCCTCTGAAAAAATCTCTGACATTTTTCTCTTCATCTGTTTATATTGTACATTGTCTATTAGAATTTGATTGCCTGTTTTTTTCACCAGGCCTTCCTCTTCCAATTTCTTGACGGAACGAGTAATTGTTTTTACACTTAGCCCCGTATAATCCGACAATTCCTGTCGGTCATTCTGTATTTTTAAAATTCCATTTACCGAGAATTTCTTGTATCGGTTCATAAAAAGCATCATCACTCGATCTGCACCTTGCAAAAACAAAAAAGTTCTAACACTTCGTGCTTGCTCCAGCAAATATTCTCCCATTAATTTTGACTCATATCGCAATGCTTCGATATCTGTCTTCATCCACTGGGAAAATTTCGATTTTGGAATTTTCAACACAATACAATCTGTCACAGTCTGCATAGATGTTTTATACTTTTCTAATTCCATGATTACTTCCATCCCACCAAATGCATATACATCTGTAAACAAAATAAAGTCAAACTGAATTCCATATATTCGGTAGTCTGTTGCTTTGATAATTCCATCTCCGATAAAATAAATTGCATCCACCGGATTTCCTTCTCGAATGAAAATTCTCCCTTTTTCTATCTTTTCAACGGAAATATTTTCCAAGAGCCATTGCGGTGCATTTTTAAAATATCTATAAAATTGTTCTCGCCTATTGCTATCAATTTCTTTCAAAAATGGAAATCTATCATTCAACTGGTTGTAATTCATCTTCCGTTCCTCACATTCTCTTTTCTGCATGTGCCATTGAACTTAATACAATTTTATACGATGCGTTCCTGTTTTAAAAGGCCATGTGTCCCTCTACTATCACTTTGCTTCATTTTTGTATATCTTTACTAGTATTATCTCATAATTTTTTACATAATACAAACGATATATTTCGCAATTTGCACAAAAAAAGAATATCCCTCGACATACTTCAAGGGATATTCTTTATCTGTTTTTTCTATACAAATGCTTTTACTTTTTCGTAAATACTCTTTGCATCTAAACCATATTTTGCAATTAATTCTTTTGCTGGACCAGATTCACCAAATACGTCCATAACACCGATTCTAAGAACTGGTGTAGGACATTTTTCTGCCAACACTTCACAAACTGCTCCACCAAGACCACCGATAATAGAATGTTCTTCTGCTGTAACAATTTTTCCTGTTTCTTTTGCTGCTGCAAGTACAAGTTCTTCATCTAATGGTTTGATTGTATGCATATTGATTACTTTTGCATCAATTCCGTCTGCTGCTAGCATTTCTGCTGCTTCAAGAGATTCTGCAACTTCGAGACCATTTGCAATGATTGTCACATCTTTACCTTCACGAAGTACAATTCCTTTACCAAGTTCAAAATGATAGTCTTCATTATCATTGATCACTGGAACTGCTGCACGTCCAAAACGCATATATACAGGTCCTACATGTTCATAAGCAGCTTGTACTAATGCTTTTGCTTCGATATCATCTGCTGGACAAGCAACAATCATTCCTGGAATTGTTCTCATAAGAGCAAAGTCTTCATTACATTGATGACTTGCACCATCTTCTCCTACAGAAATACCACCATGTGTAGCACCAATTTTTACATTGTTCTTTGGATATCCGATTGAGTTACGAATTTGTTCGTAAGCACGTCCTGCTGCGAACATTGCGAATGTACTTGCAAAAGGAACTTTTCCTGTTGTTGCGATACCTGCTGCTACTGTCATCATATTACCTTCTGCAATACCACAGTCGATAAAACGTTCTGGGAAAGCTTTTTTGAAAGTTGCTGTCTTTGTAGCACCTGCAAGGTCTGCATCCAATACGATTAAGTCTTCGTGTAATTTTCCTAATTCAGCTAAAGCATTACCGTAGCTTTCTCTTGTTGCAATTTTCT
>CAYTRJ010000148.1:0-4006 GCA_964440185.1 uncultured Faecalimonas sp.
GCTCTCCCGAGTTTAAAATCTTCCACTTATATGGCAGGAACTCTCCCGAAGATAGTTTTCTATCTAAGAATATTATATGTTGTCTCTTCTAAAATATCAACTTATTTTTTTAAGATCAATTGTAACAAACACAAAAACTCCCCAAGACTGAAGTCCTGAGGAGTCTGAAAATCTGTTTTGAAATTGTACGTTCCAAAACGTTTGATTAACGTTTTGAGAATTGAGGAGCTCTACGAGCTGCTTTAAGACCGTATTTTTTACGTTCTTTCATACGTGGGTCACGTGTTAAGTAACCTGCTTTCTTAAGAACTGGTCTGTATTCAGCATCAGCTTGAAGTAATGCTCTAGCGATACCGTGACGGATTGCACCAGCTTGTCCTGTGTATCCACCACCGTGAACTGTTACTAAAACGTCGAATTTATCTAAAGTTTCTGTAGCAACTAATGGTTGACGTACAACTACTTTTAATGTTTCTAATCCGAAGTATTCATCGATGCTTCTTTTATTAATTGTGATATTACCTGTTCCAGGTACTAAGTATACTCTTGCGATTGATTTTTTTCTTCTTCCTGTTCCGTAGAATTTTGCGTTAGACACTGTCATTTCCTCCTTTTACCTAATTAGAATGTTAATACTTCTGGTTTTTGAGCTGCGTGAGCATGTTCAGCACCAGCGTAAACATGAAGTTTTTTGATCATTTCTCTTCCTAAAGGTCCTTTTGGAAGCATACCTTTAACAGCAAGTTCGATTACTCTTTCAGGTTTTTTATCCATCATTTCTCTTAATGTAGTTTCTTTCATTCCACCTACATAATCAGAGTGATTGTAGTAAATTTTTTGATCTAATTTTTTACCTGTTACAACGATTTTTTCAGCGTTGATTACGATTACATAATCACCAGCATCAACATGTGGTGTATATTCTGGTTTATTTTTTCCTCTTAAAACTTTTGCGATTTCAGATGTTAAACGTCCTAATGTACATCCTTCTGCATCAACTACATACCATTTTCTTTCAATCTTGTTTGGATTAGCCATGTAAGTTTTCATTGGGTTTCCTCCTAAATTCATTTACTAATTTCATTGTTCATAAAACTTTTTATATAGGAATCAGCTTGCTCCGGGGCATTGGTGCAATACTGTTTCTTCCATTTCTCATGCTGTTCTATTATATTATTTCACCTCTCGAATGTCAAGAGGTTTTTCATCATTTTTCACCTTTTTCTTCTCATCTGTTCATGGTAAAATGTTATCAGACTTTTTAGAATTTTACAACAAGGAGATTATTATTTATGTGGACTTATAACACTATTTTTTATCAAATATATCCTATTGGATTTTGCGGTGCTCCAACACAAAACGATGGGATAACCGTTCCCCGCATTCGTAAATTGATAGATTGGGCTGAATATTTAGAATCTTTTCATGTAGGAGCAGTTCTTTTAAATCCTATTTTCGAATCTGATAATCATGGATACGATACTCGTGATTTCAAATCTATCGATTGTCGACTCGGTTCCAACCAAGATTTTGCAGACGTATGCAACGCATTTCATAATCATCATATTAAAGTGGTACTAGATGGTGTGTTCAATCATGTTGGTCGAGGTTTCTGGGCATTTCAAGATGTCTTAGAAAAGAGATGGGATTCCCCTTACAAGGATTGGTTTTATCTTAATTTTGATGGAAATACTTGCTACAACGATGGTTTTTACTACGAAGGATGGGAAGGACATTATGAACTCGTAAAACTAAATCTGCAAAATCCTGCTGTCGTAGACTATTTATTAGAATGCGTTAGAGAGTGGATTGAAACTTTTGATATTGATGGTTTACGTCTTGATGTTGCATATAGCCTGGATTTTAACTTTATGAAGCGTCTACGTTCTTTCTGCCAAGAATTAAAACCTGATTTCGCTCTGATCGGTGAGGTATTATTTGGCGATTATAATCGTATCGTAAACGATGAAATGCTCCATAGCTGCACAAATTACGAATGCTACAAAGGACTTTATTCAAGCTTCAATGATATGAACCTTTTTGAAATTGCGCATTCACTAAACCGTCAATTTGGCCCTGAGCAATGGTGTATTTACCGCGGTAAACATCTTATGACCTTTGTTGATAATCATGATGTAACTCGTATCGCCAGCATATTACGTAACAGAAATCATCTGCCACTTGCCTATGGAATGTTACTTAGCATGCCAGGTGTCCCTTGTATTTATTATGGAAGCGAATGGGGTACAGAAGGTGTAAAAGCTCCTGATAACGATTATGCTCTTCGTCCTTGCTTTGAGTCTCCAGCACCAAATGAATTAACACAATTCATTGGAAAACTTATTCATATACGACAAAACAGTATGGCGCTTTGTTATGGTTCCTATCAAAATGTTGTAATTCACAATCATTATCTTATATTTGAACGTTGTTATGAAAATGAGCGTGTTCTAATAGCAGTAAATGCTTCCGATCAACTGCAAGTTGCATATCACCATAGTTTACATGGTTCATTTGAAGAACTAGTAAACCAAACACTCGAAACAATGGAAGGCTCCCTTTCTCTTCCACCTTACAGTGTGCAAATTTTAAAAAAACAATAATATAAAACAAATGGGAGATGCAAATTGCATCTCCCGCTTTACATTTGAGCAAAATATTTTTTTACCTCTAACATATCTTTTTGTACTTGTTCATGTACTTCTGTCAAGTTTTCAAATTTCATAACTGGTCGTATGAGCTTGTAAATCTCCAACGATACCTCTGCATCATAGATTTCTCTTGCAAAATCAAAAATATATGTTTCTACTGTAATATGCTTTTCTTCATCTACAGATGGGCGTCTTCCTATATTCGTTACAGAATCTAGTTTTTCCCCATTATAAATCAACTTTGTTGCGTACACTCCAGACGCTGGAAGCTGCTTCTCGTATGCCGCAATATTCGCCGTCGGCATGCCTACGGTTCTTCCCAACGCTTTTCCATGTACAACCTTTCCATGTATTACTTGCATACAACTCTTCTAAAGTTCTTTTTCCCTCTTCTTAGAACAATTCCTTCACCTGCAAGAGAATCTATTGTAAATGTCGCTCTGATGTCTGTAACCTTTTCACCATCCACAGCAACTCCTCCTTGTTCTACTGCACGTCTTGCTTCTGATTTAGAAGGAACCAAACCACTCTTTAATAACATTGTTAAAATGTCAATAGAACCATCCACGAAATCTTCTGCTGCTAATTCTGCCGTTGGCATATTAGCTGCAGCGCCACTTGCAAATAAAGCTCTTGCACTTTCTTGTGCTTTTGTAGCTTCTTCTTCTCCATGAACTAATTTTGTTAATTCAAATGCTAAAATTTCTTTTGCTTGATTTAATTGGCTGCCTTCCCATGCATCCATTTTATCAATTTCTTCTAATGGAAGGAATGTAAGCATACGAATACATTTTAACACATCTGCATCTGCAACATTTCTCCAGTATTGATAAAATTCAAATGGAGATGTTTTGTTTGGATCAAGCCATACAGCACCAGATTGAGTTTTACCCATTTTCTTTCCTTCTGAATTAAGAAGTAATGTAATTGTCATTGCACTTGCATCTTTTCCAAGTTTACGGCGAATCAATTCTGTACCACCAAGCATATTACTCCATTGATCATCTCCACCAAATTGTAAGTTACATCCATATTTTTGGTATAATGCATAGAAGTCATAACTTTGCATGATCATGTAGTTAAATTCTAAGAAACTAAGACCTTTTTCCATTCTTTGTTTATAGCATTCTGCTGAAAGCATTCTATTTACACTGAAGTGTGCTCCAACTTCACGAAGAACATCGATATAGTTCAAATCCATCAACCAATCTGCATTATTTACCATTAATGCTTTTCCATCAGAAAAATCAATAAATTTGCTCATTTGTTCTTTGAAGCATTCACAGTTGTGTTGAATTGTTTCTGTTGTCATCATTTGACGCATATCAGAACGACCTGATGGATCTCCAATCATA
>CAYTRJ010000149.1:0-3997 GCA_964440185.1 uncultured Faecalimonas sp.
GGAGTATCGCCTTGCCAAGGCGAGGGTCGCGGGTTCGAATCCCGTCTCGTGCTTTTTTGCTACCATGAAGTTGAAACATGGTAGCTTTTTTTCTGAATGGAAAATGATTGGTTTGATTTTCGGGAGGTGTGATACTATGGAAAAGTTTTTATCGCTTACAGATGAAACATGGAAGTATGGTTCTTATCATCGGAAACAATATAAAACAGACACAATTTATATTACCTTTTCTTATAAGGAATTTGCGGCAACTTATGTAAGAGGATTGTTTTATGTGGAAGATAGATTCATAGATGCTATGAAAAAGGCAGAGTATATTGCAGATGAAACATGGCAGGACTATCAAAAACGAGCAACATCATTCGCAAATCGAATCCTGGAGATGGACGAACTGCCGATTGAAACTATTTATGGAGCAATTCAGAAGCTACGGCAAGAAGTGGTTGGACTTTCTGTTTTAGAACAATATAAAGTGGCGGAAATGGGAAAAACCGCAGAAATAAAGTGGGATCCAGTTCTTTTTCAAAAAAAGAAGAAAGAAGAATTATTTCTAACATCTCATACAGTGATAATGGCGCTTTGTGAACCAGAATGGTTTTTTGTCATGAATGAAGATATCGCTGCACTTTTGAAGGAAGGGAAAAATATATATTTACTATATTCAAAGTCAGGAGGTAGTCTGCCGACTAAAGAAAGTCTGGAGCAGGTACTTGGAATGACTTCGGAAAAAGTAAATTATCTTGAGATGGAAGATAAGGATATGGGGCTTTGCTTTTCAAAAGTGGAGTGGAAAGAAATAGATTTGGCAAAAACAATGCTTTGTGTGTATGGGGAAGAAGGATTGCTTCATTGCAAGGCATTGGAGGTTCCATCTATGGTACATGCTATGCCAAGAGGATTCTTTGCTCGTTTGCTGACAAACCAAATGGATGTGGATAGAACTTGTATGGTATATGTTCCACCACATTGGAATATGATGAAAACAGTGCCTCCTACCACGAAGACATTATGTAACTATTATCATGTGGCAAAACTGTGGGAACGTTATGGAGATTGCGTTTATGGGATGTCTGTGGAGGAGTATTATCGAAAGTGGCCAGAAGTGTTCGTAAATATTTATGAAAATGCTGGAGAGGATGCATATCCGATTGATTTTAAAATAGAAGAGGAAGCAGAGGATGTCTACACATCTCTTTATAGAAAAAGAGAAGAGGCCATTGCAAAATATTTTGAGAAGATGGAGCAAGTGGATTACTTGTCAGCGTATTTTGAAGATGGAGTAAAACAAAAAGAGATTCCCTGGGGAAATGCGGATCAAAAGGGAATTTTAGTACATGGTATTAAATTACAGAATGCAAAAGAAGCAAGAGTGTTAGATTGCAGTGGTAATGGAACGCTTCGCCAATGGACAAGAAAAGAGAAAAAGAAAGGGACGAGACTGTTTTCCAATTTTTTGTTTTTTTTCACGCCAAAACTTGCTTACTATTACAATACATTACGTAAGGAACGTCCAAGAGAGCAAATATGTTTAAAAGATGGACACGTAGATTACAAGCTGGACAAACAGAACGGAAAACGTGTAGAAACATTTCCATTGTACCAAAAATCTTGTATTGCAATGAAAAAGGATGGAAGCTTTTTGTTCTTTGACCACATGTTAGGTGGCGGCCGCTTGACCGTTATGGATTATGAAATTGCATGGAACAAAGAAGATGTAAATGTAGATTCTTTTGGAAAAGAAGTAGTGATCTATACGCCTTATCTATCAAAGAAGGATAAAAATGAGCAAGATTATGTGCTTCCAGTTGGAGAAGGAAGAATCAATTTGGTGATTATCCAAAATCAAGTAGTGTGTGTGCGGGAAGGTGATGTATTGCTTCCAAGCATAGGAGTAGTTGTTTCACTTTCGACCAGAAGAGGAGAATCGTTTATAGAAAAGTTGCGGCTAGATAGATTAGAAGATGGATATTATGATTGCACCAAATTGTATGTGGAGTTGGAGCTAGCTCCACCAAGTACGATCAATACGACTGAATGGGAACAGGTAAGCTGGGTGTATGGTGGTGGTTTGGCGCTCTTTTCAAATGGAAGAAATCTATTTGAAGATAATGGAATAGATGCACTTGAAAAGGCAGGATGGATGAGTCCGCTGTCAAAACAAACACAGGAAAGTGAAATCCATACTCTGGTGAAACACCCAAGAACAGGGGTTGGAATAACGGAGCGTGGAGAATTGTTCGTACTTGTATATTCGGGAAGGACGAATATTTCTACTGGTGCAGACTATCAGGAAATGTGTCAGATCGCGAAAGAGCTGATTCCAAATGTTTCCTATATGATGAATGTAGATGGCGGAGGTTCTTCTATGCTTGGCATGGAAGTGGATGGAGTGTTTATGGAACTGAGCTATCCGGCTAGCTCAACGACCAGTGTGGCAGGACAGGTCAGACCGATTCACACAGTACTTTGTATAGAACCCTATTTACGTTAAGACTTTTCTGTGCTAAACTGACAAAGAAACAAAAAGAAGAGCAGAGTAAGAATATATGCGTTAAGTGCCAATTGGACGGGGAGTTGCCAATCGGACGAAAAGTGAAAACTTGCGGTATATATTCTGCATCCCGCTGCTGCACATAACAGGTAAAAATATCTGCTATGCGTAGCTTCAGGACTACTGCAAAGGAGGTATTTTTAATGTTACAGATCAAGAGACAATTTCAGGATTCTTACATGGAATTAAAAGAAGTGCGTACACTTGTGATGACTGCGATGTTGATTGCTGTGGGAATCATATTAGGGCAATTCAGCATTCAAGTTACAGAAACGACAAAAATTGGAATTTCATTTATAGCAACGCAGTTAACTGCTATGCTATATGGTCCGGTTGTAGGTGGAATTATGGGCGGAGTTGCTGACATTTTGAAATTCATCATTAAGCCAACAGGTACTTTTATGATCGGTTATACGATCAGCCCAATTTTAAGTTCCATGATTTACGGTGTGATGCTTTATAAAAAACCGATAAGATTATGGAGGATTTTAGCAGCAAAGACGGTCGTAGCAATTTTGATCAATGTATTGCTTGGGAGCTTTTGGAACTATCTGTACATGGGGAAGGCATTTTTGGCAATGCTTCCAGTAAAAATGTTACAACAAGTGATTCAAGTTCCATTACAATCCATTTTGTTCTATTTAGTGGTACAGACACTATACAAAGCAAAAGTTTTTCGCACGTTAGGAAATTCCTAGTGTGCGGGAAACTTTTGTGCTATAATAATGTATTATTTTTATGGAGGATATGATAATGAGTTACGCTGATAAAGTGTTTATAGATATGTGTCGTGATATTATTGATAACGGCGTTAGTACAGAAGGTGAAAAGGTGCGTCCAAAATGGGAAGACGGAACATCTGCTTATACGATCAAGAAGTTCTGTGTGGTAAATAGATATGATCTTTCTAAAGAGTTTCCAGCATTGACACTTCGCCGTACAGGGATCAAGAGCTGTGTAGATGAGCTCCTTTGGATATGGCAGAGAAAATCAAACAATATTCATGATCTAAAACCACATATTTGGGATAGCTGGGCAGATGAAGATGGATCCATTGGAAAGGCTTATGGATATCAGATGGGTGTAAAGCATCAATATAAAGAAGGCTTGATGGATCAAATTGATCGTGTGATCTACGACTTAAAGAATAATCCATATAGTCGTCGCATTATGACAAATATTTATGTACACCAAGATTTACATGAGATGAACTTATATCCATGTGCATACAGTATGACATTTAATGTGACAAAGAAACAAGATGATGAAAAACTAGTTTTAAATGCAATCTTAAATCAACGTTCACAAGATGTATTAGCTGCAAATAACTGGAATGTGTGTCAATATGCTGTACTTGTACATATGCTTGCACAAGTATGTGATATGCAAGTAGGAGAATTTGTTCATGTTATTGCAAATGCACACATATACGACCGACACGAAGAA
>CAYTRJ010000150.1:0-3932 GCA_964440185.1 uncultured Faecalimonas sp.
AGGAGAAGGTATATCTGTAAGTGACTGTTAGATGAGTCAATTACAATATACCAGGTGCAGAAAAATGAACGAGTTAACCATGAATCTGCAGACAAAGTCATCAGTGCCGCTATATGAGCAGATTTACGAATTTATCAAGGGAGAAATTCGAGATGAAAAACTAATCTGTGGGGAAAAACTGCCTTCGACTCGCGCATTCGCAAAGCATCTCGGGGTGAGCAGAAGCACGATCGATCTGGCTTATGAGCAGCTCCTTTCAGAAGGGTATATTGAATCTATACCATGTAAAGGGTTCTATGTGGCAGAGTTGGAAGGAATCTACCATCAAGAAACGTGGAAGGATATGACGAAAAAAACACTTCCAAGCAAAGAAAGAAAATATCGATATGATTTTAGCCCGTATGGAATTGATTTGAAGAGTTTTCCGTATAATACTTGGAGAAAATTATCAAAAGAGATTTTGATCGATGATCGAACAGCGCTGTTTAAAAGTGGATGTTCGCAAGGAGAAGAACAGTTTCGAAACGCTATCAAGAATTATTTGTACCAGGCACGTGGAGTTCATTGCGACGCAGAACAAATTGTGATAGGAGCAGGAAATGACTATTTGCTCATGTTACTTTCCATGATGATTGGAACAGACAAGAAAATAGCATTTGAAAATCCAACATATAAGCAGGCATATCGTTTGTTTGCAAATTCCGGTTATGATGTAACAACTGTGGATATGGACAAAAACGGCATGTGTATTGATCAGCTGCAAGATTCAGGAGCTGATATGGCTTATGTGATGCCATCTCATCAATATCCATTAGGAATTGTAATGCCTCTCAAACGAAGAATGGAATTATTACGATGGGCATCAGAAAAAACGGGACGTTATATTATAGAAGATGACTATGATAGTGAGTTTCGTTACAAAGGGAAACCGATTCCTTCGTTGCAAGGATATGACCGTCAACAGAAAGTGATTTATATTGGAACATTTTCGAGAGCGATTGCGCCGGCAATCCGTATCAGTTATATGGTCTTGCCAGAGCCATTGCTGGAAATTTATAAAGAGAAATGTGCATTTATGAGTTGCACAGTTCCGAGAGTGGATCAATATATTGTACAGCTTTTTATGGAACGAGGATATTTTGAACGTCATTTGAATAAAATGAGAGCGATTTATAAAAGCAGGCATGATGTACTTGTGGCGGAGCTAAAGCCACTCGCTTCAAAATGCGATATTACAGGAGAATATGCAGGGATGCATTTGTTGCTGACTTTTTCGGAAGCGGGGAAAGAAGAAGAAATGATACAGGCAGCTGCACAACGGCAAATAAAAGTATACGGATTATCGAAATACTATATTGAAAAACAAAAGAAGAATAATACAACACTAATATTAGGATTTGCGAATATGAAAGAGGAGCAAATAGAAGCAGCAGTACGCGAATTATGTGAAGTATGGAAATAAAGGATGTGGTTAACATAGAAGTAAGAGAGATAAAAACAAAAACAGTAAAAAGTGCGAAAAAGAAATTATTAGGATTACTTTTTAGCAGAGTATCTGTTTTGGGGATACTATTATTGATACAACTTTATATTTTTGCAGCGGCAATCACTTATCTAAGAGATTATGCGACTTATATCTACATGTGCTTCATGATCATGGAAGTGATATCCGTAATCTATATTATGAACAGTAAAAGCAATCCGGCATTTAAGATTACTTGGATCATGCTGATTCTGATGTTGCCAATTTTGGGAACTGCATTTTATGTTTTTGTAAAGTTGCAGCCAGGAACTGCATACTTGCGAAATCGTTTGGAAACATTAAATAGGATAACAAAATCTAATATGCAGCAGGATTCGGAAACTTTAGAGGCGTTGCGGCTTTCAAAACCAGCAAATGCGAACCTTGCTACGTATTTAACGAATCGTGTTGCTTTTCCAGTGCACCGCAATACTTCAGTGACATATTTTTCGTCGGGAGAAGAAAAGTTTGAAGAAATGAAGAAACAGCTTCGTATGGCAAAGGAATACATTTTCTTGGAATATTTTATTGTGGAAAAAGGGGTTATGTGGAGCGAAATTCTTGATATCTTGAAAGAAAAGGTATGGGAAGGTGTAGATGTCCGCTTTATGTATGACGGCATGTGCAGTATGATCCAGCTGCCATATGGCTATGAAAAAGAAATGAGACGAGCAGGTATCAAGTGCAAACTGTTTAGTCCGATTCGACCAGTTCTATCTAGCTATCAAAATAATCGTGATCACAGAAAGATTTGTGTAATAGATGGAAGAGTTGCATTTACAGGTGGTGTGAATCTTGCAGATGAATATATCAATGAAAAAGAAAGATTTGGCCATTGGAAAGATACTGCAGCTATGTTTGAAGGGGAAGCAGTACAGAGTTTTACGATGATGTTTCTTCAAATGTGGAATGTGGCAGAAAGAAGACCTGAGAATTATGAGAAATTTTTGACACCAAAATCATCGGAATTTCGCAGAGAACTAGGATATGTTTTGCCGTATGCGGATAGCCCTTTTGATGACGAAAATATAGGAGAACAGGTTTATATGCATATATTGAACCACGCAAAAAAATATGTGCATATTATGACACCTTATC
The DNA here is from genome assembly GCA_964440185.1 of uncultured Faecalimonas sp. Lineage (GTDB taxonomy): Bacteria > Bacillota > Clostridia > Lachnospirales > Lachnospiraceae > Faecalimonas. The sequence continues at coordinate 2,621 of CAYTRJ010000150.1, forward strand.
TGATCTTGGATAATGAAATGTCGGCAACGTTACAGTATGTGGCGAAATGTGGAATTGAAGTAGTTATTATCATGCCTCATATTCCGGATAAGTGGTATGCTTTTGCGTTGGCGAAAACATACTATGCAGATTTGCTGAATGCAGGCGTAAAAATTTATGAATATACACCAGGATTTGTTCATGCGAAGGTATTTGTGTCTGACAATGATACAGCAACAGTAGGTACGATCAACTTAGATTATCGTAGTCTGTATCATCATTTTGAATGTGGAGCATTTATCTATAGCAATCCAGTTGTGTGGGATATTGAGAAAGATTTCCAAGAGACATTAGGAAAATGCCAGGAAGTTACAGTTGAGACACTCAAAAATGAGAAAATTTCTGTGAAGATTGCTGGAAAAATCCTTCGTTTAGTAGCTCCACTTATGTAAATTAATAAAATTTACTAATAAATGAAAAAAATATTGTACTGAAAAACGAATCGTAGTATAATTCATCTGTAGTTCTTGAGAGAAAAGAATACAGCAAAAATCAAACAAAATAAACAACAGATAGGAGACGATCACATGGAAAGAAGAGTGGGTACTGTTTCAAGAGGTATTAGATGTCCAATCATTAGAGAAAGCGACAACTTAGCCAATATCGTAGTAGAAAGCGTTTTAGCAGCTGCAGAAAGTGAAGGGTTTGAATTAAGAGATAGAGATGTTATTTCTATCACAGAATCTATCGTAGCTAGAGCACAAGGAAACTATGCTCCAGTAGAAGCAATTGCTGAGGATGTAAAAGCGAAATTAGGTGGCGAAACAATTGGGGTTATTTCACCAATTTTATCAAGAAACAGATTCGCAATCTGCTTAAAAGGGATTGCTATGGGAGTAAAGAAAATTGTTTTAATGCTTAACTACCCAAGTGATGAAGTAGGTAACGAATTAGTATCTTTAGACAAACTAGATGAAGCTGGAGTAAATCCTTACAGTGACGTCCTTACATTAGAAAAATACAGAGAATTATTTGGCGAAAACAAACATGAATTCACTGGTGTTGATTATGTAGAATATTATGGAAACTTGATCAGAGAAGCTGGTGCAGAAGTGGAAATTATCTTCGCTAACAATCCACGTGTAATCTTAGATTACACAAAAAATGTTCTTAACTGTGATATCCATACAAGAGCAAGAACAAAACGTATTTTGAAAGCAAATGGTGCAGAAAGAGTATGTGGTTTAGATGATATTTTAACAGCTCCTGTAAATGGAAGTGAAGCCAGGAGAATGGATCATCTTTGATTCTGTATCTCGTATGAGTAGAAATG
>CAYTRJ010000151.1:0-3895 GCA_964440185.1 uncultured Faecalimonas sp.
GCTCCACCAACTCAGCCCACCAACTCGTTACTCCACCAAAAAGTTTGGATACCCGCAAATTTATATACTAATTACTGTGACTTTGACTTGCTTGTAAAAGCAAATGATATATAATGATTGTTAGTTAATAATCAAATCAGCGTTTCAGCCTATGCACAGTATGGTTCGAAACAGGCACTTCATTTCACACAGCTAAAAGTATATACTTCGACATAAAGAGAGAAATATGTATAAGTCGAGGTGATGTATAAGCTAAAGGTTTGCAAGTTATAAAGGAGAAAAAAGATGACAATTGAACAATTGGAACAATTTATGGAAGTAGCAAGACTGAAAAATTATACCAAAGCTGCAGAATCTCTTTTTATCAGTCATTCGACAATCAGCAGAAATATCTCTGCTTTGGAAAGAGAATTGGGGACAGCATTATTGTATAGAGATACACGAATGGTAAAATTAACAACAGCAGGTGAAATCATGGAAAAAGAATGCAAACGATTTAGCAAAGAATGGAAGGATGTATTGAGACAAGTAAAAAGTGCGGGTAATGGCTCGTTTGGAAGGTTAGCTATAGCCAGCATGAATTTTTATGATGAGCAACTATTTCAAGTTATTAAAAACTTTTGCATCGAATATCCGGATGTTCATTTCCTGATGCAGTATTATCGTCCCGAGCGTGTTGAAGAAGAGGTCAGATTAGGAAAGGCAGATATAGGTATTGCATTTTCATTTGAAGTTGAGAATCAAGATTCTGAGGAATACGAACAGCTTGCGATTTTTAAAGAAAATATGTGTGTAGTAACCTCACCGGATCATCGACTTGCAAAATGTGAAAGCATATGGGCAAAGGATTTGATGAATGAAAAGATTTTTTCACTTGAAAATATTGCTTATGATTTTATCAATAAGATTAATTTGCAGATTCTAGGAAATGATCTGCAGCTCAGCACACAATTGTTTGAATCTTTGGAATCAATGCTTCTGCATATTAGAATGGGACAGGGAGTATCTCTCCTCCCGAGGCCTATTGCTATTGAACATCGTTCAGGCTGTGCGGTTGTCGAGCTAAAAGACTTAGATGCACATTTTGATGTTGTCCTTTATTGGAAACCGGATAACATGAATCAGTCGCTTAAGCTTTTTGTTGATTATATCTATGAAAGATATAATCAGCTGGTTCGGGATTAATAGAACAAAAAATGAAGTGCTGAAAGAAGTTTGGCGTTCGAATTTTGAAAGGAGTAATAAAATGAATACTGTTTTATTTTCCGCTATTGCAGTTATAATTTCAATTATACTATTTTTTGTATTATGCATGCGAGGCTTTGGAGCGATACCTGCAGCATTGCTTTGTACTGTAGTAATAGGTTTGACCGCAGAAAGCGGTTTGGCGACATCCGTATTTAGTACATTTGTAACAGGAACCATGAATTTCGCATCTAACATGCTTTTGGCGTTTTTGTCAGGAGGTATGTTAGCAGGATTGATGAATGCAACAGGTTCCAGCGAAGTGATAGGTGATTATCTTGCAAAAAAGTTAGGAGCAAGATTTATCCCATATATTTTGATGATTATTACATTCCTGCTCGCATATGTAGGTGTAATGAGTTATGTGTTCATTGTAGCATATTTAGGCTTTGGTCTGTTGAAAGCTGTTGATTTACCAAGAACGGTGGGTATTGTTGCAATGGGTGGTACAGGCTGCATTGGTATGATGCTTGCACCGGGAAGTGCCGCTGTGCCTAATTTAATTCCGACCATGTCTTTGGGAACAGATTTATATGCCGGAAGTTTTATCGGTTGGATCATGGTTATCATTGGTCTGGTGCTAAATGTAATCTACATTGAATGTCTGATCAGATCATATCGTAAAAATAATATCGGATATACGGATCCACCTCAAGATGCATTGACGACGATGACCTGCGTAAACGAAAAGCCGTCTTTGGCTGCAGCTTTTTCACCTATTATTTTGGTTATCGCATTATGCGTTATTCTTCTGAAGATGTTACATCTTGACTCAAATATGACAGTTGTAATTGCACAGGTTTCGGGTACATTTTTGTTGTATGCACTTAACTGGAAGCACCTTCCTGCTGATAAGCTTACATTACTCAGTAAAGGGATTATTCCTACACTGACACCGTTAATGTGCACATCGTGTGTGGTGGGATATGCTACGGTTGTAAACGATACCGCAATATACGCAACAGCAATAGAATTTCTCGGAAGCTTAAATATAAATCCTTATGTTACGGTTGTAATCAGCGTTGGCTTGCTGTGTCTGCTCTGTGCCGACGGTATGGGAGGTATCTCCTCGTTCCTTGCTGTGCTTGCACCGCAAATCCTTGCAAGCGGAGCAGATCCGGCAATTGTACATCGTTTAGGATGTGCGGCGGCAACGACATTTGATTCACTTCCGCATAATGGAAGCATCAACATGAATTTGATGGTGTTTGGTCTTACACATAAGGAGGCATATAAAAATCTTGCTGTTGTACAAATTGGTATTCCGGTTATATATACGGTTGTAGGATTAATATTAGCAGTAATACTGTATTAGAATGTTATGGATAAAAAGTATATTAAAGATGGTATTTTTACATTCGAAGAAGGTTTTTCACTTATAGGCTCGAGATGTAAAAGGTGCGGAAAAACAGAATTTCCGTCAAAAGATTTTTGCACATCCTGTCTTTCAGAAGATGTAGCTAATATAAGGCTGAAAGGAGAAGGAATTCTTCATACATATACTGTGACACATGTTCCGACAGGTCATTTCATGCCACCTCATGCTATTGGTCTGATTGATTTGGAAGAAGGTGTGCGAATAACGACACAGCTCGCAAAACAATCGGAATATCATATAGGTGCAAGAATGAAAGTTTCGCCCGCAATCCTTTATCATGAGGAAGGAACCGATGTGCAGGGATACGAATTTAGTGAGATTGAGGTGACAGAATGAGAGATGTATATGTACTGGGAATCGGACAAACAGCGTTTGGTAAACAGCCTCAGTTTTCGGCAGTAGAATTAGGTTCAAAAGCAGCTAAGAATGCCATAAATGATGCAGGAATAGATCCTCGTATACTTCAAGTGGTATATGGAAGTCGTGTAATGGGAGCTCTTCAAACAGCAGAGGATATTATGAAGCGTATTGGAGTATCCGGAATAGAAATGCACAATGTGGAAAATGCTTGTGCAAGCGGAGGCTCAGCAGTAAACCTTCTATATAAGGATATTGCATATGGTAAATACGATGTAGGTATAGCTGTTGGCTGTGAGTCTATGTCAAACGATGCGGGCAAGGGTTTACTGTCAATTCCGGGTGATGATTTGAACAGTCTGCTTGGTGTTACGATGCCGGCACTCGGCGCATTTAATGGCATGCGGCTAATGCATTCAAGAGGTGCAAGTATAGCTGATTTAGCTTATCCCTCAATAAAGAATCATCGCTATGCCTGCAACAATCCATATGCACAGTACAAAAAAGAACTGACGCTTGATGATATACTAAATGCCAAAATGATTACAGAACCTATAACTACATTGATGTGTTGTCCTAACAGTGATGGAGCAGCAGCTGTTATACTCTGTACCAAAGAAGTTGCAATGAAATATACAAAAAAGTTTGTAAAGATTGCGGCATCGGTGGTATGCTCGGCATCATTTGAGTCTATAGATACCGAGATATCGGATGTTAGGATGATTAAGTTATTGAGTGAAAGAGCGTATGAAATGTCCGGTGTATCGCCCGATGATGTTGACCTGGTGGAATTACATGATGCATTTTCTCCTGAAGAGCTGTATGCATATGAGGCTATGGGCATATGTCCTGATGGTGAGTGTGTGAAGTTCATCCAAGAAAAAAGTGCTAAATATGGCGGTAAATGTGTATTCA
>CAYTRJ010000152.1:0-3893 GCA_964440185.1 uncultured Faecalimonas sp.
TGATTTTTCAAATACAGCAGATTTTCAACCGTTGCCGACATTCCGCCCAAAACACCCAAGCAGAACTGATAATGGCATGGCGTTTGAAGCAGTCCCTTTTTTACATAGTATTCAACAATACCAAGCATTCCCGCATCAAAAATTTCAAATTCCGGCTTAATTCCCTTCGCTACATATCCTTTGGCAAGTTTTTCCAAAAACTGCGGACTGTTCATAAATACAGAGTTAGGCATCCAGTTAAATGTACCTGCATCAAAAGAGCCCATCTCTATTTCCGGAATTTCCATGTGATGCGCAAATCTTTCTTCGTCAGTCACAGGATTCTGCGGTGCAGCTCCCGATGAAGTGCAGTTAATGATAACATCACAATCGTCATGTTCTTTAATCAATTTAATCGTCTCACGAAAACGTTCTTTGTCCATAGTTCCCAAACCGTTTTCGTCACGCATATGCAGATGTACTATTGCTGCACCCGCTTTCCAGCATTGATATGCATCTTCGGCTATCTGTTCCGGTGTTTCAGGAATATGATAACCTGTCGGTGTAACCGCTCCCGTCAATGCAGCTGTTATAATTGTTTTGTTCATTTTTATCTTCTCCTTTAGCCATAGAAATAGTTTGGTAAGAATGTAGACAATGATGGTACTAAAATGTAAATTACAATTAAAATCAGCATGCATCCTAAGAACGGCATTGCTCCGGCAAAAATCTGCATTAAAGATACTTCTTTAGGTGCAAAAGCTTTTACCGTAAATACACACATTCCTACCGGAGGTGTTAAACCACCACAATGGAGTGCCAAAAGCGCAACCATTGCAAAATGGATTGGATCAATTCCCATTGATATTGCTACAGGATAAAACAAAGGTAATGTAATCGATATGCTTGACATTGCATCAACAAAACATCCCAGAATCAAATACACTACTACAACCATGAACAAAAATGCTGAATTCGATAGATGAATACTATTTACAAAGTCTATCATTGCTGTAGCAAGTCCTGAAATCGTCATAAATTTTGCAAAGAAAGAAGCACAAATCAATATTATAAACGTCATTCCACTTGTTCTTATAGTTTCTAACATTGCCAATCCGTATTGCTTTAACGGTGTTTTCTTAATTATTCCGTAAATTACAAGCACCAGCGAACCTATTGCTCCGGCCTCAGCAGAACTGAAAACTCCGCCAAATATTCCGCCAATGATTATTGTTGCAATTATCGCAATTGGAATTAAATTTTTTAGTGATATAATACGTTCTTTCCATGAAACATCATAATCTGTCCTTGGTACATATTTAGGTGCAAATATAGAACAAAGAACCATAAAAATACTGAAAATTATTGCTAAACCCAATCCCGGAGACACACCTGCCATCAATAATCTTCCTATTGAATCCCCGGATAATGCTCCATATACTACTATAAGCACACTCGGTGGAATAAATTGACCGATATTACCTGCAGCCGAAATCATACCATATGTCAATCCCTCATGATATCCTCTTGATGTCATTTCCGGTGCGCATGCTCGAGCAAACACAGATGCTGTTACCGTTGCAGAACCATTTAATGTTCCAAATGCTGCACATGACCAAATAGTTGCTACACCTAAGCCGCCGGGAATCTTTCCTACCCAATTCGCAAGAGTATTATAAATCGATGATGAAAGTCCTATATACGATACCAGCATACCCATCAATATAAACATAGGTATAACCGCAAAATCAAAAGTTGCTATTGTCGTATATGACAGATTTCCAACCATAACTAATGCTTTATCCAAGCCTAGAATTGCTGTAAGCCCTAGCAAACCTACAGTTCCTAATACAACCGCTATATGAACTCCGTAGAAAAGTAACAGGAAGAATACAACAATACCAATAATGCCAATTACTATAGGATCCATTATTCTGCACTCTCCTTTCTTTCTGATTCTTTATTGTCAAAATACTTGCAGTTTTTTAGATTAATTGCTGCGGCAATGCACATTGCCCCTGCCTGCATAACCATTAATATTGATCCAATACAAATTGGTAATTTCCCAATCCATAGGTATATTTTAACTGATGCTTGAGCAATTTCTTGCCTTATTAATGAAGAATAGAACACATCAAAACCAATTTTTGCTAAAGCAATAAAGAAAACAGTACAAAGCAAATATATAACAAACTGGTTTAGATACTTTGATTTATTTTTAAATTTATCAGTAAAACTTGTCATTTGAATGTGTGAATGTTCCATTAATGTATAGCATATAGAAAAGTACGCTATCCAAACCATTAACATGGTTATAGTTTCCATTGCACCTAAAATAGAATGCTTTAAAATAAATCTGCCGGCTACATCAGCTATTAACAGGACTGCACTAAACACCAGTACCGCACCACTTATACAAGCACTGCACATGACTAATTTTTTAAATAAATGGTCTAAAGATATTTCCCTTTTCAATGTGCAACCTCCTTCCTTTCGTTTATATTTCTCGTTTTTTATAAAAATGATTATTAAGAATCTATTTACAGTAGAGGCTGTTTAATTATCACATTCTGGATAAACAGCCTCCTAAAATTAGTATATCTACATACTTTTCGTATAGTAAAACTTACTTTTTATATACCGATGTGTCAAATGGAAACTTATATCCCATTTCCTCTGCCATGCTAAGATAATCACTCATATACTGTGCTCCGTCATATCCTGCTGCATTAGCTTCGTCTATCCATTGCTGAATTGTATTATCGTTTTCAAGTATAGCCTCACACCATTGACTCTGTTCATCAGCAGTCATACTGTAAATTTTAATTCCTTCTTCTTCAAGCATCGCATTTGAATCCGTCGCCGCATTCACAGCCCATTCAGTGTATTCTGTAAGGACTTCCTCTGCAACTTTCTCAAACAGTGCCTTGGTATTATCATCAAAGCTGTTCCAAGTATCTTGGTTAATTACAAATGCATGGCAAGCACGTGCTCCGAGTCCAGCATCAATCATCATATCTGAAACTTCAAACAATTTTTGATCACAAATCCCCGCACTGTTAAGGAATGTTGTATTAGCAACATTACTCTTTATATCCTGATATGCAGAACTTGATGAAGGTGCACTCATAGGTGTAGCATCAATCGCTGAGAACCAATGCGGATAGTAAACGCCTCCCATTTCAATCTTCATATTCTTCATATCCGCTACCTTAGCAGTTTCACCTGCAATATTTAATTTTCCTACAACATTATAGGTTCCTATGCCTTTATAAAATAAGAGATGACATCCTGCATTTTCCCATTCTGTTGTAACTTCTGTATGCTTCTCAGCGAATTTATTCTGCAACTCTGCCACAAATCCCGGGTCTGTGGACATAAACGGCACACAAAATGCTATTTGTGATAAGGTAAGATCTGCAGGCGTATATAATGTTACAACATCACCTATATCCGCAACCTGACTTCCAATATTTTTCAATTGATCCGGACCGGTACCAAGCTGTGCATTCCAATATTCATCAAATGTAATATTGCCACCTGAATACTCAGTAATTTTATCCATAAACATTCTTGATGATATGTTTATGTCTCCGGTTTCTTTACCCTGTGCTGCCATCGTCAATTTCATTACAGGATACTCACCATCATTGCCTTGCACATTTTGCTGTTCGTCATTTCCGCATCCTACAAACGCAAAGCATAAAACAATAGCTAAAAATAAAACCATAAATTTTCTTTTCATTTTTTCTCCTCCTATAAAAGTTTTAATGCAACTGTTACATTTTTGTTGAGATTATTAAATCATAACTAACTTTTCTTGTAAAATAAATATATAAAATTTCGTTAATCGAAAAAAATTATATATACTATATTTTTCTATGTAACTTAAGTAGTTCAACCAAAACTTTATC
>CAYTRJ010000153.1:0-3362 GCA_964440185.1 uncultured Faecalimonas sp.
ATAAAGTACTTGACATTTTGTATTACAAAAAGTAGAATAGATTTAGGTGGAAGGAGCAATGTTATGAAGAAGATGGGAAGACCTAAGGGTGACAACAATAAGGATTGTGTATGTACAATTCGTATGGATGAATGTACTATGAAGAGACTTGAAGCTTATTGTAATTTACTGAAAAAGCCAAAGTCGGAAGTGATTAGAGATGCAATAAATATGATTGTAGACCAGGAGGAATATAATCAGTGAAGATTTTCAGATGGTTCCGAGATGCATCTTGTTTATTGGACACATGTTGTGATAATTTCAGAGTGTTAACGAATTGTTTTGAATTATGATATGAAATATGGAGTGGATTGTATAGAAGTGTTATGGTAAAATCCATTGGTGGATTGGGAGTATTATGAACAAATACTTTAGCTGTAAGCGTTAATAAAAACAGTAAAAATATAGAAGATGAATAAGAGCTATATCTTAAAAGGAGAGATTTTTATGGGAACTGATATAGTAGCATTAAGTCTATTCTCAGGGATAGGTGGATTTGAAGTGGGAATGGCAAAGGCTGGTTTTAATTTTGCAAAAACGTTAGAGTGGGATGAAAAGTGTTGTGAAACTTTGAATCAAAATAGAGTTTTACTAGGTACAGAGGAAGAGATGATTCAACCTACAGATATAACAGAAAGAAAACCAGAAGATTTTTATCAGGGACATGTAGATTACATTGTGGGTGGACCTCCTTGTCAGAGTTTTTCTGCTGCTGGTCGTAGAGCAGGAGGAGTTGCTGGTACTACTGACATGAGAGGTACATTATTTGAGTATTATTGTAAGTATGTAAATCATTTTAAACCTAAGGCGTTTGTGTTCGAAAATGTGAGAGGTATTTTATCTGCAAATAAGGGGAATGATTTTCAGTTGATTTTAGAATCATTTAGAGCGGTTGGATACAGGCTTTTTTGGAGAATCTTAAATGCAGCTGATTATGGTGCGCCTCAATTGAGAGAAAGAGTTTTCTTGGTTGGAATAAGAGAAGATTTAAATATTGATTTTAAGTTTCCACTTCCAACATATGGTCCGGATTCTCCAGATAAAATACCGTATGTGACTGTGGGGCAAACAATAGCTGATTTGCAAAGGGATGATGAAATTGTGCCACCATATGGTGGAAAATATGGAGATTTATTACCAGATATTCCGCCGGGGGAAAATTATAGATTTTACACCGAAGAAATGGGACATCCTCATCCTTTGTTTGCATGGCGTTCAAAGTTTTCTAATTTTTTGTACAAAATGGATCCAGATGATGTTTGTAGAACAATTATTGCTTATCAAGGAAGATATGATGGACCGTTTCATTGGAAAAATAGAAAATGTACGGTTGATGAATTAAAACTTATGCAAGGATTTCCTATGGAATTTGAAATTGAACAGTCTTATCAAGAAGGTGTTAAACAGGTTGGAAATTCGGTTTGTCCACTAGTGGCGGAACAGATTGGAAAGGCATTGAGATACCAAATCGAAGGTCTGGAAGTATATAAGGTACCACTAATCGAGGATGGACAAGTATTGTCGTTTGATAAACGAAAAGGGCTAAAAGCTAAAAAGTCAAAAGAAAAGATTAAAAAACGCTATGGGGATATACAGCAGTTATCACTGTTTGATTTAGAACCAGAAAAAGAGGTGGAATACTCTGATTTCAAAAAAGAAAGAATTGATAATGAAAATCGTATAGCTTGGAAATTTAAGGATGGTGATTTGAAGATTCGAATTAGTCAAAAGGGATGCAGAAAGAAAAAGGCTACTCTTAAACTTGCTTTTATGGGAAGTGTATTATCTTCATTCAAAACCATATCGGTAGATGCTTATGTGGAAGCCTGGGTACCATATATGGTTAAAGCAATGTGGGATGAAATACATGAAGCTGTTAATGAACTTTCATCATATGATTCGCTTATGCCGTTATATGGTCATTTTACTGAACCATATCCTAAATTTGTTATTGATTTCAAATGTGAAGAACAGGCTCCGGATATATATTATCAAAATCTTGCATTAAATCCTCAAACGGCCAATCGAGTATTGCCTTATGCAACTCTTGATTGCAATGTAGAAAAAGTAAATGATATTTTAAAACAGATGAGAGAATTTGGGTTTGATGTTAGAACTAATAATACTAATAAAACTATACCAGAAGGGTATTTTAGAATCTGTTATCCATTTACGATGCCAAACAATCTGAAAAGAAATATTATTTGGAAAGAATAATATAACGGAGAGGTTTGGTTTAAACCTCTCCACTGTGTTTATTGAAGTAAAAATGAAGTTTTAGTTTCTGGTTTCACTGCGGGAGCAATGGCCATGAATTTGCTTGTAGTCTTTATTAGTTCATCTTCTGTAGTGATAGACAAGGCTAAGTGGAATAAATCATGAACTGACATGAATGTGATTTTATTACAAGGGGTTTCCTTTAACTGTGGTGATGCAATCATTTCTTGGATAATGGAAGTTACTGTTGCAGAACGATTTTCCAATACGAAAATGAAGTTTTCAACAGAATTGTGTTTTTGTAATATTTTTTTTGCACGTACAATGTTTTCCCAATCAATGGTCTGTGATTTGTCTTTTACTTCGATGGCAATCTTATATTCTCCTGAAACGGAAAGACATAGGTCACCAGGTTTTTGTGCTCTAGCATCAGCCGCTGTTTTGTAATCTGATACACCATCAAGAGTCATATCATGTTTTGCAAAGATAGTATCTAAACAAGCAGCAACAACACATTTTGTCAGTTCTGGATCAGCAGTTTTAGCAAGAAAATCAAGCAAGTCAAAAGATGAACTCTTTTTGCATGCAAGAGCATTATTTGTAGCAACACGTTTTGCTTTTACATCTTTTGCTGTGACAATTTCGTATTTTAAGACTTCCAGGGCTTGCTCTTTAGATAAATCATTAATCTGATTGAGAATTAATGCAAACAACTTTAAATCAAAGAGAGTTCGTTGTGCTTGACCAAAATCTTTATCTAAACGTTTTAGATTACGCATTTTTTCTATTGCACGACTTCCTTGCATACCTGAATTATCTGAACAAAAATCGTTGCATAAATCGTACTTTGCTAATACAGGGATAGTGATTGATTCGTCTTCGTTACGAATGCTATAACCACCTTCAATAGGTTTTTTCTGTTCATCTGTAGCCCAAATCTTGCAACAGTCAACTTCAGGATAGAAGTACTTGCGCCAGGTGGCTGTTATTATTAAGCTTACTGGGGAGGTCCAACCATATTTTCCCCATTGCCATTTGCTTATGTTATTTGCTACTTCTTTAACTTCTTTAGAAACTTTATCTGTATCAAAAGAAGTAGTTTCGTT
>CAYTRJ010000153.1:3372-3876 GCA_964440185.1 uncultured Faecalimonas sp.
TATCAAATTGTTCTCTAACAGTCATTTGATGAATTCCTCCCTTGTTTATAGTGCTGATCATCTCAAATTAGACAGATAAATTAATTATATCACATCAGTGTGTTTCATTGCTACAAAAAAGTGATTTCGAGTTTATTAATAAGAAAAGAGATGATGAAATGAGTCGAAAATCTGAAATAGAATTAACAAATATGTGTTATATATATGACGAAAATAGAATTCTTGTACAGGAAAAAGGTATCTAAGGGAATTGGTATTTCTCGGAGAACATGTTGAAGATGGTGAATCTTTAAGGGATTCAATGGTACGGAAGATTAAGGAAGAAACTAGTCTTACAATATATAATCCATAGTCCTGTGTATTTAAGGATTGGATGCTTTAGAACAACACGACTAGCATGCTGAAACAAATAATCTGATTAGAATTGTAGTTGACGATATTCCTCGTAGAGGATATGTGGTAATGGGGGTATCTAAATCTCTACAACCTTTTTGCCAGAAGACC
>CAYTRJ010000154.1:0-3783 GCA_964440185.1 uncultured Faecalimonas sp.
AGCGGCAGCAGACGTAACACATCCTGCTAAAGCAGGAATCCTGCAAGCGTTTGGCGTTATCATTGATACTATCGTAATCTGTACATGTACAGCAATGATTATGCTCCTTGCACCTTCTGATGTTATTTCAGGTTTAGAAGGCATGACATTGCTGCAAACTGCGATGGAATACCATATGGGAACTTTTGGAGTGATTTTCATTGCAATTACATTATGGCTATTTAGTTTTTCTACGTTTATTGGGGTATTATTCTATGCACGTTCAAACGTAGCGTACTTATTTGGAGACAATTGGATGTCTCAAACAATCTACAAAGTTGTAGCACTTATCATGTTGTTTATCGGTGGCTTGGCAACGTATACATTTGTATGGGATTTAGGAGATATCGGAATAGGACTTATGACAGTATTCAATATGCTAGCTCTCATTCCAATGTCGGGAGAAGTGATAGCATGTTTGAAAGATTATGAGTGTAATCATATGAAAAAGAAATAAAATTGGAAGAGAATCTTATGTTGAGGCATAAGGTTCTTTTTTTGTGAAAATAGCATATAGTTAAAAAAGTACGGACAAGAGGCTGATATGAAATTACATTACAAAAAATACATTGTAATAGGAAGTATATTGTTGATGATAATTGCGCTTTTTATGGAGACAGAACATAGTGTTTCACAAAAAGAACAGGAATCAAAATTACCAATCGCTGAACAGGAAAAAATGATTCGCGTTTTAATTACGACAAATGGATTTCAGAATATTGTTCATGAAGTGATTTCTTTTTGTACAGAAAAAGGAATTTTTTTGAATGGGGAAGTCATTGGAACAGAATATACGATAAAACCAGATGATCCTCATTTTTCAACAGGGAGTGTGAAAGTTTCTGCAATGGAAGATGAGCAGATTCAGATTACAAGTTTGAAGAGAGGATATGGAATTCCTTCATATGCAGGAACGTTCGAATTATTTTCAACTGCAGAAGGAATCGTGATCATAAATGAGCTTCCGCTGGAAAGTTATTTATGCAAGGTTGTACCAAGTGAAATGCCGGCATCTTATGAATTGGAAGCTCTAAAATGTCAAGCAATCTGTGCAAGAAGTTATGCATATATTCAAATGCAGGAAATGGCATATCCTGAGTATAGTGCGCATGTAGATGACAGTGTTTCGTTTCAGGTTTATGGAAATGCAAAGGAACAGGATAGTACCAATCAAGCAGTAAAGGAAACGTGTGGACAAATGTTATGGTATGAGGGGAATGTGGCGAAAACGTATTATTATTCTACCTCTTCGGGGAAGACAACGGATGTAAGTGCATGGGGAACAACGGTCCAACAAGGAAATACATATTTAAAAAGTGTAACAGTCTGTAATGAGGAAGGGGTTGCTTATGAAAAAGAATTGCCATGGTTCCGGTGGAGTGCAACGGTATCTGCAAAGAAATTGGAAAATCAATTGGAACTTTATGCAGGAAAAGAAATTGGAACTTTAGAGCATCTAGAAATCACAAAAACGGGTGCAGGTGAAATCGCAGTGGAAATCAAAGCAACAGGTAATTCAGGAGAGATTGTAGTTGCAACAGAAAATAAGATTCGAAGAGCTTTGGGAAATATTACGATACAGAAACAAGATGGTACTGTCGCCTCTAATGTGGAGTTATTGCCAAGTGCTTTTTTTTCGATAGAACAGAGCGGAGAAACTTACTATATCAATGGTGGAGGGTATGGACATGGGATTGGTATGAGCCAGAACGGAGCAAATGAGATGGCGAAGGAAGGATGGAAGATGGAAGAAATACTATCATTTTTCTACGTAGGTACTTCGGTAGCATAAAACTAGTACTTTACGGTTTTTAAAAAATATGCTATAATTCTCATTTGATTTTAGAAAGGGATAAAAATATGAGAGAGATAATACGAAAGGTACAAAAGATCCTACAAAAAATTTCAGATGATCATGTGAGCGCATATGCAGCTCAGTCAGCATTTTTTATGATGCTCTCATTGATTCCAATCGTTTTATTGTTAATGACAATGGTGCTTTATACGCCAGTTACGAAAGCGGATATTATAGAAATTGCGTATGACTTATTTCCAAAAACAGTCATAGGAACTATTATTTTTATTGTAAACGAAGTGTATAATCAATCAAAAGCTATGGTACCACTTACCGGACTTGTCGCGTTGTGGTCCGCAGGAAAAGGCGTTATGGGGATTACAAGAGGATTGAATACGATTCGAGGAATAAGGGAAACGAGAAATTATGTGGTGCTTCGCATTCGTTCTGCCTTTTATACACTGTTATTTTTGGTTGCGATTATTTTAAGTTTAGTTGTGCTAGGTTTTGGAAATAGTATCAGCTTGCTTGTAAATCAATATATTCCAGTGTTTGAGTATGTGACGGAATTCATTATTGATATACGAACGATCACAACAATCGTAGCGTTGATCGTTATCTCTGCATGTGTGTATAAATTTTTACCAAATAATCGAGTACCGATGAAAAATCATTTGCCAGGTGCAATTTTTACAGCATTTGGATGGACATTTGTGTCATTTCTGTTTTCTGTATATTTAGATATCTTTCCAGGATTTAGTAATATGTATGGAAGTTTGACGACGATTGTACTGATCATGTTATGGTTATATTTTTGTATGTATATTATTTTACTTGGCGGGGAAATCAATGTTTTGCTGGAGGAACATCTTGACAACCCAAGTTAATATGGTAAAATAGTAAAGAGTTTTGAATTAGAAAAAGGCAATGAATGTGTATAGTAAGGCACTATTTTCTAACAGAGAGAGAGAACCATCGGCTGGAAGTTCTCTTTAGTTCAGATAGTACTTGAATTTCCCACAGGAGCTGTATCTTTGAACTGGATTTGACAAAGTAGGAGATAACGTAGACTGCACGTTACGCAGACTTAAGTGCTTGTAGAGGAATCTATAAGAATTAGGGTGGTACCGCGAATAATCTCGTCCCTTTTTTAGGGGACGATTTTTTTTACCTAAATAAGAAATAAAAGGAGAGTAAAACGATGAATTTTGATGCAATTAAGGTTGAATACCAAGCAGAATTAGCACAAGTTGAAGATGCAAAACAACTTTCAGCATTTTGGACAAAGTATCTTGGAAAAACTGGAACAATCCAAGGACTTATGAGTGGAATTAAAACTGTGCCAAAGGAAGAAAAGAAAGCCTATGGACAAGCTGTAAATGAAGTGAAAAACTGGGCACAGAATTTATATGATATGAAAAAAGAAGAAATAGAAAAGAAAATGATGGAGCTTCGCTACGAAGAAGAAACAATCGATGTGACACTTCCAGCCAAAGGAAGAGCAGCAGGGAATCTTCACCCATTAACATCTATTAAAAATGAAATGATCAATGTATTTGCGGGAATGGGATTTGAAATTTTTGAAGGTCCTGAAATTGAAGATGATGACCATAACTTTACAAGATTAAATGTACTAAAGGATCATCCATCAAGAGACATGCAGGATACATTCTGGTTAACAGAAGATTTATTGCTTCGTACACATACTTCACCAGGACAAATTCGTGTAATGGATAAAGAAAGACCACCAATCAAAGTATTGGTACCAGGGAAAGTATTCCGATCAGATTCAGATGCAACTCATTCACCAATGTTCTCTCAACTAGAAGGTTTGGTAGTAGATGAAAATATTACATTATGTGATTTGCAAGGAATGTTGGATCAATTCGTAAAAGCAATCTTCTCGGATGAAGCAAAAACAAGACTTCGCCCATCTTACTTCCCATTTA
>CAYTRJ010000155.1:0-3741 GCA_964440185.1 uncultured Faecalimonas sp.
TCTCTTCCGATATCTTAGGGCATGCTGCCACCCCATAAGCTGCAACAGCACTTTCTCTCTTTGCCAAAATCTTAAGAAGCGAATCCGTATAGTTATAGTCCAAATAAAATTCCGTCGGCATGTCATTTGCAATACTGTCTCCGTATACAAGTTGATAACTCCAGTTTTCATACAGCGGAGTCATTTCCTTCAGCCGACTGATATAGGTACGAAATATCTGCGTATCAAATGAATCTTCTGTTTCCAGATACTGCGTATGCAACTGTTCCCATAGGTTTCCTAACCCTATACTGATTTTTTCCGGTTCCTCTATCATGCATTGTTCTACAAATTCCAACAGTTCCATAAAATCCATATCAGCATAATCAATCCCGTGTTCAGAACAAAATTCTTTATTATATACAATAACCGGAATATCAACTGATACCGGAATCATCCAAATGTCTCCATCCTCGTTATATGCCAGTTTGCTCATATACGGGAAACAGGCATCGAGATATTCCTGTACCCCCTCTACCTCATTCAAAGCGTAAAAAGCACCGTTCTTTTTTAAATTATATGCAAAATCTTTTCTCGTATTTAATAGGTAAAGGTCAAAATCCTTGTCCTGCGCCAATACCTTGAGTGCATATTTCTCTGAAGTCTGAGACTCAGCAATCATTTGATATCCGCATCCAAACGGCATATTATTCCCATACTCATCCGTCAGTATATGGATTTCCTTATTCTCTTTTATCAGGTCTGCCGTGCAGATTCGTATGACAGCTCCACTGTTGCTGTCTTCTAACAAAAAAGCAAATCCCTTCACATATATCGCCGGATAAAGGAAAGAAAAATCTTCCATCAGCTGTATCGCAACTCCCTCTGCCGTACCATAATACAATGTGCCGTTCCGATACAAAAATCCACTTCCACAGCTACTGATAAGACTTCTGGCCGATTTCCCATGTGCCCATTCCTGCTCGGTCAAAGCCAGTTTTTCCGGGTCAAATTCCAAAAAACCAAACCCCTTTTTTTCCGTGTACTGGTAAATCATCAATGTATTCTTATCCGTAGCATACATACCAATAGGAAAATCAACCTGCATCTTCTGTATCTGAACTTCTTCCTCCAGAAGGTTGATGCGACTGATTTTTTCTCCATTATAAGTATAAGTAACTACATCTTGATGAAGAGCATACGTCTTTTTTTCCTTCCCATTCCCGAACAGATAAAGATAATCTCCCAGAAAAACCAAATTCGTTATTCTGTTATATGCCGACAGGCAAATTTCTCTTTCTATTTCCCAGGTTTCACAATCTACAAGATAGAGGTATGTTATCGAATCATTCATGGAAACACAATACAATTGATTCTCATACCATGTCATATATTGTATGATTCCTGTGCCAAAACGAATTTCTCTCTGTTCCTTCCGATTGCCCCCAGTATCATATATCTCTATCGTATGGCGGCACATTGTCAGGTTGTCCCACTCTCCCGATTCTTTCCATCTGAGATATTCTTCCGCTGTTATTTCCATCCCGCTTAAATCCGGAATCTCGCTCCTTGCAGTATACAGGTTTCCGAACTCATCTACTGCAATCGCACTCGTTTTCTCAGAAACATCATAAGTAAATACTTCCCTGCTGATTGGCAGAATTTCCTGCTCCTTTTTTTCTTTTTGACAACCGGCAATCATAAAAAACAGCAGTAAGGCAAAAAACAGTTTCCACACTCTCTTCATTTTTACACCATCACTCTGTTAAATACTCAACCTTTATGATCGGCAGTTCAAAATATTCATAATACCCCATTCTCTGTTCCCAATCTATCTTTACTAAAACTGCACTGTCTTTCTCGCCGGAATCTGAATATTTGGCATATATGTCCTTCCCATCCGTATAAATGCTATATATTCTGTCCAACATAGAAACCGGTGCGTCTTCATCTTCCGTTTTTTCTTTCACTTTATTGGCTGAAAACATATAGAAAGCAGCATCTTTAGTTTCCGCATCTATCTTTAGTAAAAACTGTCCTGCAATCAACCCGCACATACCGTTCTCCGTTACTACAAGGTCTGTCAGATATTCTATACGCTCGTCATCGTTTTTTAGATAGTTCGGCAACAACTTTTCCATGATTTTGCGAATGTCAATCACTTCCTGCTGCTTTGTTTCAAGTTCGGTAAGAACCACAGAACTTTTATTGAACGTATATAATGTACCCTCTATCAGGAAACTTTGCCCGCCTGCAACTTCCAGGATGCAGTTTTGATAGTCTTCTCTGTCTATCAATTTTGTTTTTTGGGATGATGGCTGCAAATAATATCCGTCCCATCCCGGATATGCCCGACGGTACGGATCCTGTTCCAGCGTTCCGTCTGCAAATGTATAGTAATACCAAAAGATCTGTGCCGCATTTGCTTCACTGCGTTCCTCATATGGTAAGATTACTTCTGTCCCATCTTCAAATACTTTTTTATAAACGTAACAACTAAAGGCAATTCCGTCCTCGTATGGCAGCATTGCCTTAATAGGAGCATTCAAAAGTTCTCCCGAAAAAATTTTTGTTACATTTCCATCTGCAGGAGTATATGCATAAATGTCACCCTCGGATATTCCGTTCAGCTGATACATATCATAATCTTCTACAATAAAATATAGAATTCCATCCAACATATAGATATTCCTTGCCGGCACTTTTACTGCCAGATAAGCAATTCCATCCTTTAGCCGGTAGATGTACCAATCCTTATTCTGATTCACAAAATAAGCCTGTCCCGTCTCAGAATCAATGCAGAACAAAGACTGCATATCTTTTTCTTCATCTAATGTACGATAACGATTTGAAGTATCATACTTAACATAATCGAGAGGTATTTCAATTTTATACTCTTTGGGATCTAGTATTTCTCCTGTCAGATTCTTTTCTGAAATTCCCTGTATTTCTTGTTTGGAATCCACTTGAAACAGTTTTTCTTCCGTGTACTGTACTTCTCCGGGTGTCAGCTCCGTTTTATTTTCTTCCTTCCGTGCACATCCGGCAATCATGAGTATAGTCAGAAGCAATACGACATACTTCCTTTTTTTCATAACATCCCCCCGTCATCCATAATATGGTATACTCTTCTGATTTACTCCATATAAGGACAATCATCTCTGGAATGCTCCGTATGCGTAACCGTTTCTTCTATTTCTTCTATTTCTCCACATGTACAAAAGATTCCATAAAGTTCTTCTACCTGATATACATAACAAACAACAATTGATGTGTTTCCATACTCATCCGGTTCTGATAAATACCTATGCTGATCGATTACTGTTTTTGTAGTTCTTATGTACCCATGTCCTAAAAGATGCTTTCCATCCTCGCATAAGGAAGCCGCATCACTTACTGTTGCCACCTTTACCATAATCAGACAACTCATTATTAATGTCAGAACTACTGCCCTTTTAAAAAATCGCATAATCATTCCTCCGTTTCTTGATAAAATTAAAACATTTCCCATAATTTGTTTGTGCAATGTAATTTTATCACTACAAACTATATTTGTAAAGCATTTGCATTTATTTGCTTGTGTTATTATGCATTTATTTGCTTGTGTTATTATCATACGACATATATTACTTTTCCATTCACAAATAGTATTCCATAAAATGAAAAAATCCGCATTTTTCTTTCTCAATTTTTATCTGAGGCAGAAACCATGCGGATTAAAATCCATTTTCTATTTACTTTTTATTTCAGATACTCAAGAAG
>CAYTRJ010000156.1:0-3700 GCA_964440185.1 uncultured Faecalimonas sp.
GCTGCAGCTTCTTCGTAATGATCTAGAACTCCATTCATAACCAACATCGCATCTTTTGGTGTATTCGCCTGCACTTTCATCGTGATCATATTCGTATTCGGTACCGCCTCACAGGAAATCGTACCAGGAAGTGCATCTATTTCTAATGCATCCGCAATCCTCTTTTGAAGTAGATTACTTGTAATAATTTCCTGAAATACAGATACTGTCTCTGATGCTTTCGTTGTTCCATTCCCAGAAGAGTTCTTATCATACACAACAATAATTGCTTTCGATTCGTACTGAGGTCTATATAACCGGCTTGCTACAATCCCGCAACCAAGTGCAGCAATCATTCCAAGTAATCCGATGATCATCCACTGCTTGCATACCCGCCGAATGATGTTTATAATATCTGTTTGTTCTGTCATATGCTACCTCTACTCTTCCACTACAATATAAAGCTGTGTGGATGCCGCATCATCCACGCCCGGCAATGTGTACGTTGCTGTATAAACACCTGCTTCCGAGGTATCCAAATCCGTCGACACCTTAACATCCGCACTGCTCACACTCTGTCCTGCTGCAACTACATCTTTTATATAAGATTTCAAATCTACTTTTTTTCCAACTTTGCTGTAGATCAAATATTTTTTCAATTCAATTTCAGAAAATGAATTGCTTGTCCCACTCATATTGATGCTCACAGGAAGTTTTAACGACGCAATATCGCCACAGCTATTAGTCACCTGTACTTCGTACGTCATAGAAGCCTCTTCCCCTGTCAGCCCAGTAATATCCGCATTGGTAATCACAATCTGATCAGATATGTCTCCATCAATACAATCTTTCGCATGTAAGGCACCTATCATCTCCGACATATCCGAACTTAAGGATGTTATCAAAGGTTCATTCAATGAAAATCTAGGTGATGTATAATCTGTATACTGAATTCTACGTTCCGCCTTCCCCACATGATTGTCCCCATCAAACGCTGCATATGTTACAATCCGCTCATCACCTGCAAGAAGCTTGGAAATGCTCTCAATGATAATACTGTCCGTCACATCTCCGTCTTTTTCATCAACCGCTGTAACGCCTTCTAGCAGTTCTTCTTCTGTCACTTCCACAGATACTTCTAAGAGTTCCTCCTCGAAGGAAATCTCTGGACCTGTCTTGTCAAAACTGCGATACAACAACATGCGGTTTATTCCGTATAACACCAGCATCACCAACGCCAGTAGCAGTAAAATTCTGCGTATCTGTTCTAATGTCTTTCTTTTGAGCATACCGCTTAACGCTCCTCCTCGTTCTTTGTTATCTCTTCACCTTTGTGTTCTCTTACAATTTGTTTCATCAATTGGAACTTTTCTTCTGTCAATGCACACATATACTCTGGCTTCTTGTTAAAGCTACCAGTCTCCGTATAAGCACATGCTCCACAAACCGTACAGAACTTGCGCTTCTCACATTTGGTACATTCGATTGGCAAGAATAATTGTTCTCTCCTCTTCTTTATGTATTCCCATGATTTCTGAAATCCTTGTTCAAATACAGGAATCCCAGGCTTATCCATAAATACACATGGAGTCATAATTCCCTTCCACGTAATCCAGAAAGAACTTCTTCCTGCACGACAAGGCAATGGCTCCATCTCACATACTTCAAGAGCCGTTGCTTTCTCCCGGTATTCCGTCATTACATGAGCAAGTCTTACAAGTTCTTCTTCTCCATGTTCCTCTTCCCATATCTTCAAAAACCCTTCTGCCGCCTGTTCTGGCGAAAGACGAGATTCCTGATTAAACTGGCATACTTCTTTTCTAGAAGATGGGAACATATAAGCATCCACTTCTAACGGAATCTCCAATTCTCCGGCAATTCGCTGGATATTCTCCAAGTCTTCCCAGTTATCAGCTGTTAGACTTCCATTGAGTTTTACTGGAATCTTGCGCTCTTTCAAAAGTGTAATTGCACGTATAACTTGTGAAAATCCATGTGGATTCCCACATAATTTCCCGTATATCTCATCAGAAGAACCATATAGCGTAATGTTCACGCGTCTTGGCAAATGTTTTGCAAGCATATCTGCATATTCTTCTGTAATCAATGTCCCATTACTATTCAGTGTAATATAAAATCCCAAATTCGCCAAGCCTTCATATATTTTTTGAAATTCTGGATGCAGGAACGGTTCTCCGCCTGTTAAAAGCAAGAATAATAATCCTGCCTCTTTCGCTTCTTTCCCCAGTGCAATCCACTCGTCAGCGGTACGTAGCCCCCCCTGGGCTTTCATCTCTTCTGGTGAAAGTCGCAAGAAGCACATACGACAATTCATGTTGCAAAGTGGTAGAAGTTCGAAAGAACCGCCAAGTGGTATTCCCTTCGCAGTTGCTGACGTAACGATGCGTTCTTCAATTTTGGTTGTATTGGAAAATGGATTCATGGAAACCTCCTGATTAAACAAAATGTGTATAATGAAAGAAAAGTTACCCAGATGCTATCTAGATAACTTTCAATGTCTGTATAATAAAATATGTAATTAAACGGAAGCGTTAGGATGGTTTTCCCAGCCAGATTTGACTGCAACTTCATGATAATCAACTGTTCCCTGATTTCCTGGGTCTATCCCAATTATATCTACAAAAATAAACCAGAAAATTTTCCCCAAGAAATCGGTTGGTCTTTCAGCTGGAATTTCATAAGTTTTACAAGGATCCTTTCCACCAAGAATTTCCGTGTAAATACTCTTACTTTGCCCCAAATACTCTGTAGTTGTCACTCCATCTTTTAATGAATCATATCCTTCTTCCCATGCTCCACACTCTTTATTTGTGCAACTTACAGTCCAGCACGCTGCAATATACTCATTTGCCACAAAGGCTTCGCCTTCCATAACAGGTTTTACATACTCTCTCTTCATTCTCATTTCTCCCCTGATTGAATCTTTCCCCCTAGGTAAATTTCATTATAGCAAGCCCAATCTATATTGTCAATGTATGATTTTATAAAATACAAAACCCGCAGCAAATTCCTTATTTTTGCACTAAACTCCATTCAAAACACCACCAACAATCTGAATCTTGCTTTCAGCCAAATGTTCCATACTATCCATGATGGAATCTACTCTCGCAAAATCCTTACGCACAACAATAACCGCAAAGTCGGCATACTGTGCAAGCACAACTGCGTCTGCCAAGAGTCCCGCCGGTGCACTATCCAAGATCACATAGTCCGCCCAATTTTCCATTGCCTCAATAATAATCTGCATATGACGTGTCCCCAGTGCTTCCGCACCATTATCCCTTGGTACTCCTCCCGGAAGAAACATAAAATTCATCGTTCATCAAGTCCAAAAATTTCACGGCCGGATGGGTTCCGAAGATCACAGTCAATTAATGCCACTTTATGCCCCGCCTGTGCTAATGACAATGCTAGATTCACTGCTACTGTACTTTTCCCTTCACCTGTTAATGCACTTGTAACAAGGAATACAATTCTAGAAATACTTACTTCTTTTTCATATACTGTGTTTCGAATTCCTCGACACTATTCACCATTGCTACAAGCACTAACCATTCTTCTAGCATTTGCAAATCAGACTCCTTATAAATCTGTCCTTTGAGTTCCTCTGAAATCAAACCTCGTTGCTCCAATATACGTATCAACAATTCTTGTTCTCGTTTAAGTTCTCGCTGCAGGGACTTCTTTCGTTCGAGTTTTT
>CAYTRJ010000157.1:0-3680 GCA_964440185.1 uncultured Faecalimonas sp.
AATGGAGCGGGATTCATTAAAATCCCACCCCAACTATTGACTTAGAGCCCTAAAAAGTTACGTCCCTTTATCATATCTCTATTGATTTACAATTTCTTTTGTCAATTCCATGTATTCCTGTGCGCTTCGGCAGCTTTTCTTATACGCCATAATAGGCATATTATTATCTTGTGACCACTCTACGCTGCTATCTACACGAATAAACGTATCGAACACATGCACTTCTTCCAAATCGCGCAGCGTATCAATCGTTTGTTTAAAATAGCTCTTTCTTGTGTCTACTTTTGTGACCGCAATTCCCTTCACCGATAAATCAGGTGCAATTTGTTTTACTTCATCTAAAAATTCAAACATATTTCCCAGCCCAAACAAGCCCCATGGTGTTGCTTCTACTGGGATGATAACAGAATCAGATGCACACAAAATATTCATTACCCAGCCACCAAGCGTTGGTGGTGCATCGATCAAAATATAATCATACTCTCCTGATTCTTTTATAGAACTTAAACACTTCTTCAGAATAAATTCACGTTGCCATTTTGTAAACAGCTCATATTCAATAGAACTCATCAAAGTAGAAGATGGTATCATATCTAAATTTTCATAAGGTGTATGTACTACAAAAGATTTCAAATCTTTCTGTCCACGGATTGCATGATAAAGATTATTATCCCCTTGTGCGTAAGCCAGCACTTCATCTTCCGAAAAGAATGACAAAGATAAATTGAGCTGCATATCACCATCAATCAATAACACTTTTTTCCCAAGCTGTGTCAATGCATATCCCACATTTGCACATGTTGTAGACTTTCCGCTTCCACCTTTATTATTTGTAAAACAAACTACTTGCGTCTTCATACTATTCTTCTCCTTCTGTCTCCTCAGGTTCTTCTCCTGTCAATCTCAAAATATCTTCAATCTCTTCTTCCGATAACCCTGTAAATATTGCAAGCTCGTCAATCATAACCTTACGTCCCAAATCTTCCGTCAACTGCTTGATACTTTCATCTAACATGCTAACTTTCTCAATCATCTTCTTATCACGGCTCGACAATTCTCCTTCTTCTTCCAGAAGCATAGTAATAGATTCTTTTACCTGTGCCACAACCACATCATGCGCTTCTTCAACTGAAGTAATGGTTGCCAGACCAAGGATCAATCCCATATTCCCTTCCTGGATCATATCTCCAAGGAATACATCCCCTCGATACATTTCTTTCGCAATCGCCACGATCTCAGGTAAATAGATTGCTGTTAATCGCTCTTTTACATTTGTATCGCCTGCTAAAAGCTTGGTAAATAGCAGTTCGCGTTCTCCTTCTTTCTCTGGTGCAAATGCTTTCAAATCTTCTTCATATTCTTTCAAATATGCTTTTTCTTCTTCTGTAAATGCAATTTCTTCTGTTTCTGCTCTCTCAACTTTCACATAGCCTTTCACGACTACCTTTTGTGCCAAAAGATAGTCGAAGACTAGTAACATCTGTTCTTCTGTCAAATGGTCTGCTGCAAAATATTCTTTCACCTCATCTACAGTGATTTGTGCTCCTTGTTTATTTGCAATCTCAACTAATGTTCCTAATTTCCCTAAAAACTCGCTTTTATCTCTCATGTATCTATTTGAAACCTCCATGTATTCTCTATTTTCTATTATGTCACGATAACTGTCTGATATCCATCTCTTTTTAATCTTTGCTCCATGCGACCTGCTTCATCCAAATTGGAAAATTCACCTACTCGTACACGATACAGACCTTCACTTTCTTCCATGCGAACCGGATATTCCATTTCCATCAATTCATCTCTTAGTCGTCTTGCATAGCTTTGGTTTCGGAATGCTCCCACCTGAACGGAATAATTCTCATTTGGAATCCGATTGATAGTATCTAGTATTCCTTCTGCAATTGCAATTGCAATATCTTGAAAATTCGCATCAAACAGTTGGTTATCTGTATCTGAATTCAAAAATCCTGCCTCTACTAACACTGCCGGCATTTCTGTTTTACGAAGGACGATCAAATCAGGCCGCGCCTGCACACCAAGATTTACAAATCCTACTGTTTCCAGCTGCGCATTGATTTCCTTTGCCATCTCGTATTTGATTCCTTCTTTATCATACACTAAACTTTCCACACCTGAAACAACATTATCTTCTGGAAAAGAATTGCGGTGAATCGAAATAAAAAAATCTACCCCCGATTGATTTGCTAAATTGGCTCGTTGCTGTGGTGTTAAGTATTCATCTGTCGTTCTCGTATATTCTACATCAATTCCATTATTTTGTAAAATCTCTCCAACTGTTAATGTCAACTTTAGTGCATCTTCTTTTTCGAGTCGACCATCATACACTGCTCCTGGATTCGCACCTCCATGTCCAGCATCTAACATAATTGAATATGCCATTTCCATTCTCCTCATATTTCTGATTCTATACTAAGATATGACGAAAATCAAAATTTGGTTCTTCCTCCATACGTTTGAGTATATCTTAGTCTCTATCTTTTTTCAATTTTTTCGTGTATAATAGCCCTGTTAAAGGAGGAAAAACATATGATAAAACTAATCGCAAGTGATTTAGACGGCACGCTTCTCTTAAATGGTGCCCAAGCATTAAATCCAGAAGTTTATGATTTGATTATACAATTAAAAGAAAAAGGAGTCCGCTTCGTCGCAGCCAGCGGAAGACAATTAGCCAGCCAACATAAGCTTTTCGGACCTATCAAGGATGAAATTGACTATGTTGCTGAAAATGGTGGTGTATATTCATACAACGGCGAAAGTTGTCCAACAACAGAAATCCCACGTGATCTCGCATTCCGTATCACAGACGCAATTGCAGCCATTCCAGGTTGCCGCACAGTTGTTTCCTGTATGGAAAGCTGCTACATTTTAAAAGGAGACCCTTTATTTGCGCATCATCTCGTTCACACAATGAACAATGTCACAACAGAGGTTTCCTCTTTCCGAGATATTACTAGTCCAATCCTAAAAATTGCTTTTTTTATCCAAGAAAATGTTCATGCTGTCGCAAAACAATTAAGTGAGCAATTTCAAGGAGAGATTAAAGTAGTTACTTCCGGAAATGAATGGATCGATTTCATTCCATTCGACACCAACAAAGCCGCTGCACTTTCTATTCTCATGAAACGTTATGGTGTTACTTCACAAGAAATGATTGCTTTTGGTGATCAGGAAAACGACCTTGAAATGCTTGCTCTTGCCGGTACAAGCTATGCCATGTCATCTGCAAAAGATGTTGTAAAAGCTCATGCAAATAAGATCACTTCCTGTGTAGAAGAGGAATTAAAAAACATATTAAAAGGAATGTAGCCCGCTACATTCCTTTCTCTGTCTTATTTACAGTTGCAACATTTTGCAAATTTTTGCTGTGCTTCTTTTACCTTTTTTTCTTCTGCAGCTGGTGTAGGATAATACCCTTTTGCATGCATCATTTCAAACACGTTTGATTGAATCTGATGTTCCTCTTCCAAAATCTTCATCACTGTATTTCTCAAATCCTTATGCATACATTCATTTGCTGCTGTGTTGAATAGCGCTGTAGCTGCTTTCTGAGAGGATAATCCATCTCCTAAAACCTCTTTATCTGTATATTGTTCCATATCTTGTCCCTGGTATATTGTAATTGACTCATCTAACAGTCACTTACAGATATACCTTCTCCT
>CAYTRJ010000158.1:0-3627 GCA_964440185.1 uncultured Faecalimonas sp.
GTACTTCATCTGGAAGCAATTCTCCTTTCTCATTTCGTTCATCTGTCATAGAACGGAATTTGTACATATTGAAAATTTTCCCTTGCTTTCCTGGGCGCAGTTGCTTAAACAAAACTGGACTTCCCAATTTTACTCTTACCAGCAATGCTACAATAAGCATTGGTATTCCCAGAATAACAAGTAACATCAATGCCAAGCAGAAATCCAGTACCCTTTTCATACACACTGAATATACACTTTGTCTCGACTGTACCATTGCAACCCTCACCTTCTCTACTTTCCTACAACAAACACATAATTTGTAGTTGCAGTTCCTCCGATATTTAACATCAAACCATTTTTCGGTATACCGCCATCTTCCTTCTTTACCTGATAATTTCCTGCTTTCCCACACACTTGACGATACAAGTCTAAAAACATTCTGCAACCACTGGCTCCAACTGGATGTCCACATCCGATGAGACCTCCGCTAGGATTAATCGGTTTCTTACCATAGAAAGAAATTGTCCCGTCTTCTACAGCCTCTATTTCCTTACCCGGTTCAGTAATTCCGAACGCAGAAATAGCCACATATTCAGAAGAAGTAAAGCAATCATGTGTTTCAAAAACATCAATATCTTCCACAGTTAATCCCGAACGACGATACGCATCCAAAACCGCCTTCCTAGTCCACGGAAGGATATATTTATCATCCTTACTTTCTTCCATCTTCTTTTCAAACAACATCGGTGCGGTTCTATGACCATATCCCTTTAATGTTGCAACAGAATCCATGTTTTTTCCATACTGCTGTGTTAGTTTTCTGCTTGCCAGTACAACTACGCACGCTCCATCCGTAACCTGGGAACAATCCGTAACCGCCAACTTCTCTCCTACCAACCGGTTCGTTTCGCTGTCACGGGACATTGCCTGTTCATAATCCATAAACCAACTTCTAGTCTGAGCAAGCGGATTTCTTCCGGCATTTTCATAGTTATTTGCAGAAATTCTTGCCAAGGCATTCATATAACGCTCTTCATCCAAATCATATTTACAAATTGTTTCAATCGCAAGTTTTTCAAACAGCTTTGGAAACGGAAAATCCACATTTTTCGCTTCTTTCTCATAATACGCTGCACGTCCAAGAATGTCTCCACATTCTTTCGAGGAAACAGTTTTCATTAATTCCCACCCCACAACAATTGCTAAATCATACTCTCCCAGAGCAATCTTTGAAGCAGCTGCATCCAACGCTACAGAACCAGAGGCACAAGCTGCTTCATAACGTCCGGATGGAACACCATTAAATGCAGGATTTACCTCCGTTAGGAGTGCACCGAGATGACCTTGCTTTATATACTCTTCTGCAATAAAATTCCCCACGAAACATGCAACACGATTTTCTTCATTTAACTTCTTTATATCCTCAAACACAAGTCCTGTTTCGTAAAGTGCATCTTCTATAACTTCTTTTAAGAGTGCGATTACATTTTTTCCTTCCCTAGTCCAATTACGAGCAAAGTCAGTCTGTGCACCGCCCCAAATATCAATCAAATTATTCATGCATACAATCTCCTTCACCTAATGCTTTGCACGTAAGTACTTCCGATAATCATACTTTGAGCAATCCGGCAGTTCGGCTTCAAAATCAGTAAAAATTCCTCTCACTGTATCTTCATCAATTCGCTCTTTGCAAAATTTAACAAACTCCTTTTTACCCCCAAAAGCGTCCACTAACGCCATCGGCGGGCACCAGTTAAATCCCATTGCCATAGCATCATCTGCAGCATACACATTTTCTGCTACTTCTTTTGACGCATACACACTATACAATACATAATCTAGTAAAAAGCCACAGCAAATTTCTGCTTCTGTTGACTTATTCTCACACAGTTCACGCATTGCTGCCAGATAATCTCCTACCCTTAAATGTTCTACCATCGTTTCCGCAAACGAAAATGTATATCGCCTCACTTCACGATAACTTCCATGCTCGATATCATACACCTGATGTGTTTTACTCCCATCATCATTCAACACGACTTTGTATAATCCAGCTCCTGACTTTCGTCCTAAATTCCCCTGTTGAATCAATATTTTGCAAAACTCCGGTAATACATAGTCTTTACTAGCATAATCCTTTACATTTTGATGCAAATTATCCACAATTGCCTTATGCACATCCAGTCCTACAAAATTAGCAGTCACCAGTGGTGCCATTGCCCTACCGGTAAATGGTCCCAAAATGGCATCAATATAATCAATCCCCCCATTATATTTATACTTTTCAGCTATCTGCATCGCTTTATTAATAAATCGAAATCCGATACGATTCGCCAAAAATGCGGGGGCATCCTTTACAACGACTGTCGTTCTCTTTAATTGCTTTACCAAATATTCTTTGATTTCGTTCAATATTCCACTATTAGAATAAGCGGTCGGTACTAATTCGCACAGTGTCATATTATACGGTGGGTTAAAAAAGTGCATCCCGAATACATTTTCCTGCATTTCCTCAGTATAGATTTCCGCAAGTTTTGTTACAGACAGTCCTGATGTTCCAGTACATACAATTCGTTGCTTTTTTTCTGTCACATTTGATAGTATCTGGGCAATCTTTTCATGAATCTCGGTTTTTACTTCCCAATCTTCTGCACATGCTTCGAAAATCAAATCAGATTCTTCTATACACTGTTCTAACTGTCCGTACTCTACCGGAATCAAACGTACACTAATACTTCCAGCCTTTACAGATTGACAAGCCTTTTCCATTGCCTTTTTAGATTTTTCAAAGCTTCGACTTGCCATATATACTTTAGCTCTGCCAAAGGATGCAAAAATAGCAGATACATTACTTCCCATGGTTCCGTTTGCGCCTAATAATGTCACCGTTTTCACTGAAATCATCCGTTTTTCCTCACTCTAACAGCTTGATTGGTTTCGCCGGAGCACCTACAGCTGTACATCTTGCCGGTAAATCCTTTACCACCACAGCACCTGCTCCAACGACTGTTTCCTTTTCTATCCTTTTTCCCTGAATTATCTGTGTTCCTGTTCCCAATTCTACGCATTCTTCCACCACAACATTGCCGGAAATATTGACACTCGGATAAACTGTTACATAATCATGAAGCACTGCATCATGCCCCACCGTACAATCTAAATTGAGAATTACATGTCTTCCGATAGTAATATTCACCGTTGCTATCGTTCCAGCACAAATAACTGTTCCCTCTCCGATTTGCAACAATTCTGAGCATAAAACACTTGGGTCAATCAATACCGGAAACTTCACATTTGGATACTTTTTAATCTTTTCCACAACGCTTTTTCTTGTTTTTGATGCCCCGATTGTGCACACTACCCAACACTCTTCGGATATGTTTTGTAAATAGTCACATCTGCCTAATACTTTGTAGCCATTGATGACGGTATTTTGTACAGCTTCCGAATCATCTAAAAATCCTGCAATATTCCATGTGGGTGTCACCTTATTTATTCGCTCTACAAGCCAAGCTACTTCACGTCCAAACCCACCTGCACCAATAATATATAAATTCTTCATTCTACCTCTCAAAGCATTTAGTAAGCCTTACGCAAAGCATCCCTTCACAATTTCAATCACCCTGTCCTGTTCTTTTGCCGTCA
>CAYTRJ010000159.1:0-3501 GCA_964440185.1 uncultured Faecalimonas sp.
GGTGTCTGTTTTCAACTGTCTTATCAATATTTGCTTTTACTTTGTTTTCATACCCTGAGTAAGTATGAACTACATACCATTTTGCTTCTGACATAAAATCACCTTTCTCCTGACAAACTATTATCTTACAATAAAGTCAACACCGTATTGAATCAATGCATCAATGATTGCAATGATAAGTGCTAATACTACAGAACAGATTGTAACTGCAACTGTTTGTTTAGCAAGTGTCTTTTTGTCTGGCCAGATGATTTTCTTAAATTCAGCTTTAAGACCTTTGAACCAGCTTGTTTTCTTTTTCTTTTCTACTGTGTTTTCTGACATACATTCACTTCCCTTCAATGAGGATTATTTTGTTTCTTTGTGTAATGTGTGTGATTTACAGAATCTGCAGTATTTTTTTGTTTCCATACGTTCAGGATGTGTTTTCTTATCCTTAGTAGTATTGTAGTTACGTTGTTTACATTCTGTACATGCCAATGTTATTCTTGTGCGCACAACTTCCACCTCACTTCATTATTTTATGTGTTCTTGTAGTTTGCGAGACTACATATTTTTGGGCATTAAAAAAAGCCCTGCTTCCATACGCTCGTCTATTCTAACACACATGGATGGTTGCGTCAAGCATATTTTTCACAAAAATACAGGGATGAGCATCTGGTTCATCCCTGTATTCTTTCATTATTATAATGTGTCACCACGTTTTACATAACCAGGATCTTCTGGTGAAGCCACTAGTTCTTTGCAATGAATTAATTTTGAATGTTTTCCTACAATGTAGTTTTCTACATGCACACCCGATTCGATCACTGCATCAGGAAGTACAACAGAATTACGTACTACTGCACCTTCTTTGATCACGCATCCACGTCCTACTACTGAATTTTCAACAGTTCCTTCAATAAGACATCCATTTGATACAACCGAACGTTTTACTTCTGCTGTTTCAAAATATTGTGTTGGGCAAGAATCGTTTGTACGTGTGTAAATTGGCCAATCTTCTGTGAATAATTCTTTTGCTTTATGGTAATCGATTAATTCCATATTCGTATCATAGAATGCTTGGAAATCTGTAATCGCTGCAAAATAACCTTCATGTTCGTATCCACGAACATCCATTTCATCACACGCAATATTTACGATCTGGCGAAGTGTATACATTGAAGAAAGTTCTTTTGCATGTTTGATCAATGATACAAATAACTCTTTCTTCATTACATATGTATCCATGAAAATGTTTCTTGTTTTTTCATCTCCACGATTTTTTTGTAATGCCAATACACCATTTTGGCGATTTAACGCTAAGCAATCGCAATTCAAATAACGTTCATTTGCATTATCAACAGCATGATATAATAATGTAATATCTGCACCTGTATTCATATGTTCTTTTAATAATTTATTATAGTCCATAGAATAGATCATATAGCTTGGTGCAATTACCACATATTTTTCTTTCATCTTTTCAATGCTGTCTAAGTTTTCATAAAATGCTGCAATATCTGTATTGTATACATCATTTTTCGCATAAGAATCAGCGTATAATAATTGTAATTTTCCTCTCTTAGAGTTGATGTTATAATGACGTCCTGTTCCAAGATGTTCTGTTAAAGAACGTGGTTTATTTCCTACAAATACTTGGATGCGGTCAATTCCACTGTTGCTCATATTCGATACTGGGAAGTCGATCACGCGATATCTTCCAAGGAAAGAAAAGGCTCCGATAGGGCGAAAACTTTGTAGTCCTTCTACCCAGATGTGGTTACCAGGTGTATTTACAATTCCAAATGCTTTTGCCATATTACTTTACCCCCTCTACATCTTGTGCAACTAATTCGATATTTTCACTGTCTGCACTTCCTACAACTGCGCCTTTTCCGATACGTACGCCATCTGCAATCAATGCACGGTTAATAACAGCACCTTCTTCAACTACTACATTGCGCATAAGCACAGAATCCAATACTTTTGCATCTTTTCCTACTTTTACATCTGTAAATAACACAGAATCTTTTACTTCTCCATCTACTATACAGCCTTGTGTAATATAAGCGCGTTTGATTTCTGCGTCTGTTCCGATATAGTGTGGAAGTGTAGTAACATCTTCTGTATAGATCTTCCATGAAGAATCATTCATGTCTAATTCACAATCTTTGTCAAGAAGGTCCATATTTGCTTCCCATAAAGAATCAATTGTTCCTACATCTTTCCAATATCCTTTGAAGTTGTAAGCGTAAAGATTACGTCCATCATTTAATAATCTTGGAATAATGTCTTTACCAAAGTCATGGTTTGAATTTTCATTTACCATATCTTCTACTAACATTTGGCGAAGAAGCTTCCAGTTGAAAATGTAAATACCCATAGAAGCTAAATTACTCTTAGGTTCTGCTGGTTTTTCTTCAAATTCAACAATACGGCCTGTATCATTTGTATTCATGATACCAAAACGGCTTGCTTCTTTCATAGGAACTTCAAGCACTGCAATTGTAGCGTCCGCATTGCATGCTTTGTGATGGTCAAGCATATCTGCATAATCCATCTTGTAAATATGGTCCCCTGAAAGAATCAAAACATATTCTGGTTCGTATGTATCAATGAAATCAATATTTTGAGAAATAGCATCTGCTGTTCCTCTATACACATCAAGATTAGCGTCTGCTTTTTCACGAGGTGGTAATACGTATACACCACTATCCTTTGCATCTAATCCCCAGCGTCCCCCCGCTGCTACGTAACTGTTTAATAAAATTGATTCATACTGAGTAAGCACACCAACAACATCAATACCACTGTTTGCGCAGTTACTAAGTGGAAAATCAACGATACGATACTTACCGCCATATGAAACCGCTGGTTTGGCAACTGTATTTGTCAACTCATGAAGACGAGAACCACGTCCACCAGCTAAAATCATTGCTAACATATTGTTTTGTTTCATAGCGAATCCTCTCTTTCTTTTGGTACTTACCATTATACTACACTTTTGTGAAATTTCCATACCTTTTTATGGTATATTATCTGAAATTTCTGACAAAATACACGAAAAACCGTCACAAATCGAAATATCATCCGATCGTGACGGTTTTCCTAATATTATCATCATATATATATTCTAAACAGAATTATCTTTGTACACGAGCTCCTGCTCCACCCATGATAGCTTCTACTTCTTTTTTGCTAGCCATAGTTGTATCACCTGGTGTTGTCATAGCTAATGCACCATGTGCCGCACCGTAATTTACTGCTACTTCTGCATCACCTGTTGTCATCAATCCGTAGATCAAACCTGAAGCAAATGAATCACCACCGCCTACACGGTCCATGATTTCAAGTCCTTTGTAATCTTTTGCTTTGTAGATTTCTCCACCTGCCCAGCAAAGTGCGCTCCAGTCATTCACTGTTGCTGTTTTTACTTCACGAAGTGTTGTTGCAACTGCTTTGAAGTTAGCCAATGTGAACACCTCCATACAATGTGATTAATTTCAAATAATAACGCAT
>CAYTRJ010000160.1:0-3473 GCA_964440185.1 uncultured Faecalimonas sp.
ACTCCCGGCACAGGAACACGGCATCCACATTGGACACCTGATCCCCGTTGGGGTACACATACTCCATGTCTGCTCCGGAGTACAGGCCGTACAGCTCCATGGACAGAGCTTCTAGCCCCGTCTCCTCCCGCAGCTCCCGGGCAGCAGCCTCCTCTACCGCTTCGTACAGCTCCACGGAGCCTCCGGAGTATCCCCACATGCCGTTGTCCCGACGGCGTTGGAGCAGTGCCCGCCCCTCACCGTCCATCACAATGACGCTGGCACCCAGCTGCAATAGAGGCCGGTGCCCCACCACTTTGCGTAAATCTAAAATGTATTCGGACATAGGCTCCTCCTTTTTGTGCGTCTCCTTCATTAAAACATGAGCGAACATGAAATGCAAGCAGAATATGAGAGAAAGACTTGGACAAAAAGCCAAAAGAATGTTGCTCATATGCCGTTGCCCTATATGCGGAATTGTTGTAAGGTAAAAATGAATAAATCTGGGAGAGCTGGCAATGAATATACGAGAAGCGTTTGGTCGCAGAATAAGGGCAATAAGAAAAGAAAAAGGATTCAGCCAAGAGCGGTTTGCTCTTATCATTGAAATGGATAGAACATACTATGCGTCTGTGGAAGCGGGAAAAAGAAACATCTCGCTGGAGAACATTAAAAAGATTGCAGATGGATTGGATGTTACTCTTTCTGAACTTTTTGAAAATATGTAATGCTGGGAGGAAGAAAAATGGCACTTAACAAAGGTATTATAGTTTGTAGTGAACGCAGATACGTTAACACAAAGGCGTCAGAAGAGTATATTCACGTAAAATTCAATTACCCAGATACGCAAAAGGAATGGGACGGGTGGATTCCTGTCGAATACCGCAGAACTGGAGTGTTTATATCAGACGGAGAAGAGCTTGAAGAATATCTCAACCGCATTTATGAACAAATGCACCCAAGCCGATATGCAGCATGGGTACATGAGCAAGATGCGCTTTGGAATTCGACACGTGCCGTTGAAACAAAGGAAATATTTAATGTTTTGAAAGACGGGCAGTGGCATTGCAGAAACTGTGATATTTCTAATCCGAACTTCGCAAGAAGAATTCAAGATATTAAAGAAATGGGCTATACAATATCTACTCATATAAACTATCATTGTCCGATATGTGGAAACAATCGAAGCACAAGACTATTATTGTTACCGATTAATCGTGTAGAGCTTGCCGGTAATGGTTATGAAACCTGGTCACCTGCTTTGCGAAAAAGAATTATTCGTGTGCTGGGGAGCATTGATGTTTATGAGAATGCATATAATAAAGCTTGTTTACCAGACCACAAATTCTCTGAAATTCGTTGGGATGAGGTAACGAAGGCGGAAAATCCTCAAACTATGACCGATGAAGAAATTAAGGAAAAATTTCAGCTTTTGTCGAACCAGCGCAATCAGCAGAAACGTGAAGTGTGTCGAAAGTGCTATCAAACGGGTAAAAGGGGAACCATTTTCGGAATCAAATTCTTTTATAAGGGAGATGAGATTTGGGATTCCAAAATTCCTTCAAGGGGAAAAGCAGCGGAAGAAGGTTGTAAAGGATGTCCTTGGTATGACATTAATCAATGGAGAAAAGAACTTAATGCAGCAATTGAAGAAAGGAACAAGGATGAGTAAGCTACTTTGCAGACAAAACTAATGCTGGCACTTTACCAGAGCTCTATTTTGTAGTATACTGCATACGTAAGAAAGGGAGGTCATTTTATTGGTACAGACTGTTGGGAGTATTTGCTCAGGCATTGAGGCAGCATCGGTGGCATGGAAACCGTTTGGAGTTGATTTTGCCTGGTTCTCTGAGATTGCATTGTTCCCATCAAAGGTGCTTGCGGATAAATACCCGTCTGTTCCTAATCTTGGGGATATGAATAATATCCCGGAAATGATTATGAACAATAAAATCACTGCGCCGGATTTGATTTGTGGCGGGACACCATGCCAGGCGTTTTCTTTGGCCGGCTGGAAAAATGGACTAAATGATGATCGGGGTAACTTAACCCTGAGGTTTGTTGATGTTATAGAGTCTAACGATAGCGTTCGTCTTGCCTCGGGAAAAAACAGATGCAAGGTTTTTTGGGAAAATGTTGAGGGCGTTTTAACAGACAAAACAAATGCTTTTGGCTGTTTTGTATCTTTACTTGCCGGATTGGAAGAAGTGCTTACGACTAAGTCGGGGCGGTGGCCAAGTGCGGGTCTTATTCGAGGAAAGAAACGTAATGTTGCATGGAGGGTATTAGATGCAAAATATTTTGGCCTTCCTCAACAACGAAGACGACTATATATTGTAGCAGGCGGAAAAGATTTTAAGCCAGAGGACGTATTATTTGAAATTCATGAAAACAGCTTCTTGCAATATCCAACAACGGAGTTGGTCTTTAGCAAAGAAGGCCATGATTTTGAAATATTTCGAGGCTATACAGATTGTTTATATTCTGCCTATGGAACAAAGTGGAACGGGAATGCAGCCGCATATAACGGTTCGCTTTTTGTTGTACAAGATTGCAGGATTAGAAGACTGTCACCTCTTGAAGCGGAAAGACTGATGGGATTCCCTGACAACTATACAAAACTTGCAAACGCCAAAAAAACAAGCCGATACCAAAGTATAGGGAATTCTTGGGCCGTTCCTGTTGTGAGATGGATCGGAAAAAGAATATTTTTAGGAGCGGAACATGAACTTACATTGAATAGAGATGATGCCCTACTATCAGCTTGCGCTGTGAAGCTTGATGGCGGAGATGTTTTTTTCAACTTTGGAGATGGGATTGTTCCTCTTGAAAACGGAATTGTTCTAAATTGCAGTAGTATTCCAGAGAGATGTACTTTTGCTAGCTTGAAAGATATTGTTTCGCCAGATGCACCGGATGATATTTATCTCTCGCCGGTGGGGTGTTATGGAATTATCAGGAGAAAGACGGAAAGAAACATAAAAATAAATCCTCGGTTAGAAGAAGTACTTCTTTTGGAATCGGCCGAAATGACAATTGAAGAAATTGAAAGGCATTCTAGAGTTCAAAAAAGAGGCCGCTTTAGCTTTTTCGAAGAAACAGATGCTTCTATGAATGGAGTGGTAATAAGAGAAAGCAAAAACAAGGACTCTATAACTTCTGAGAGGGTGGTTAGAAATCATAGTGTTATTCAGACTAGGCTGGATAAGAAAGAAAAGGATGGGCAGCTATGTCTATTCGATTTTGCATAGCACTCAAAGAGCTGATGCTAAACGGCAAATGAGAGGGGATGTATAGGGAGTCACAAAAAGTTTGAAAAATGTTCAGGTACAATACATAGGTAACACGGGGATAGAAAAAGAGAACCTCGATGTGGTAGAATAAGGTGTTCTAAAAAAACATACACAGGAGGTTCTCTATGGACAGGATAACACAGGATGCGTATCATCGTCAACGGGTAATTAAGCGGGCAAGGAGATGCGGTGTTGCGGCAG
>CAYTRJ010000161.1:0-3467 GCA_964440185.1 uncultured Faecalimonas sp.
AAATAATGTTCATTTTTATTTTTTTTTGATACAAAATTTGACACAGCGGATATTGTAAGAACAAATATAATATATGCAATCCACACCTTACGAGATCCATAATCTAAATTCAGCCTGCAAAGCTTGTCAATCGATTTAATAGTGATTTGAACTGGTATATGCCATAAATATACATCCATAGAAATAGAACCCAAATATTTTAATGGTTTAATTTCAAGAACTCGCCTAAACCAATAAAAATTTATACTCGAAAAGATGAGTATGGGCCATTCTAGTAATATTAACATCATCCTTCCATCTTTTTCATTTTCCCAAAAACCATAATCCGGCGAAATATACAATAGAAGTCTAAAAATTACAAATGAAACAAATAGAATAGTTACAATTTTTTCTTTTCTTTCACGCCCCCCCATATCATTCGCTTCAGAAAGAAGAACTCCCGCATAAAAACAAGAAATCCCTCGCAACATCATTTCATTTATGAATGGTTTATTGCCACCTCCGATATATAGTTGTATCGTAGCATAAACAAATAACATCCCACTGATAATAATATACGCATTTTGGTCTCCACGAGAAAGCTTAGTACTTATGTAATAAAGTATATACAAAAAAATTTCAACACTAATACACCACGCCGGTCCATTAAAAGATTGATCCATTGAAAACCAGCCAGTTTGTATACACAACAGATTCAATACAAAATGCCATACAGAAACTTTATACACATAATATGTTCCTGATATAGCATGGTATAGCACTTGAAGCACCAACATATACAGCAAAGTAACAAAAAACAACGGATATAAATGCTTATACCTCTTTACCATATACGGTAGAAATTCTTCGCCCTCTTCTATTTTATTTCTATAACAGTAAGCCATTACAAACCCTGATATCATAAAAAACAATTCCACGAAATACTGTCCGTAATCGTAATAAACTCCCAAAACAGACTGTAATGGCATTCCCAATTCTTTAGACTGCATATTAAGATAATGCCAGATTAAAGCTATTACAAGACAAGCAATTCCTTTTAGACTGTCAAGGGAATATATTCTTTCTTTTTTCATCCACAACCGCATATTAATTTACCACTCAATTTATAAAGAAGCTTCTTCTGCATGTTCTTCTAAAATATTTCCTTCTCCAAGATAAGCGCCCCAACCCCAATTTATCCATTCTAAATGGTAATATCTTTCTGCTCCATTTTTCACTATAAAATAGGAGGCTTTTTCGCAGCGTCCCAGATCCTCATGTGTACCAAACGAATTCACCGAAGACATCGTTACTCTCAAATAATAGCTGCCATCCGGAAATCCCCGCAGTGGTAGTGCTACCCGTAGCGTGTGGATATGGTTTTCTTTAATTGCTATTTCTTTTGACAAAAACGTTCCCAGTGCCGTATCATCATCCCAACGCATAATAAACCGGATATGTGCATGTTCAAAATTTTCATAAGACCGAAATTTTAAGATAAACTCATAAGTATCATCTGAACTATATTCACAATGAATTGTGTTCAATACTTCCAGACTCAGAAATTCCATTCTCTTCCGAATCCCCGGATGCATTGTCTTTAATGGATTATACTTTTTTAAAGCAACACTCTTGTTAGCATAAATCCGGATAGCTTCTTCTACGGCTCCATCAAATATTTTTTTCCCTTTTTCTAAAACAATACAACGGTCACAAAGTTTACGGATGGTATTCATATTATGACTAACGTATAAAACCGTTTTTCCTTCATGCTCTGCTACATCACTCATCTTTCCAAGACATTTCTCTTGAAACTTCATATCTCCAACTGCTAATACTTCATCCATGATCAGTATAGAAGCATCCAAATGTGCTGCAACGGCAAAAGCAAGTTTTACATACATCCCTGATGAATATCTTTTTACCGGCGTATCAATAAATTGCCGACACTCCGAAAATTCAATGATATCCTCAATCTTATCATCAATCTCCCTTTTACTCATTCCGAGGATCGCACCATTCAGATAGATATTTTCTCTCCCCGTAAGTTCTCCATGAAACCCCGTTCCAACCTCCAGCATACTCGCAACAGAACCATTCAGAATAATCCTTCCCTGCGTTGGTGCCGTCACTCTGGATAAAATCTTGAGTAATGTCGATTTTCCCGCTCCATTTATCCCAATAATTCCTAATCGCTCTCCCTTTTTAACCTCCAGATCAACATCCTTTAATGCCCAAAATTTCTGTCCAATCAATACGTTTTTACTACCTATTACAGAATTAGGATCTTCCTTCCCCCGCTTTTTCGCCCACCAAGAGGCAATATCCCCTTTTAACGTTTCTCCCCCGATCATGCCTAAACGATATTGCTTACTCAAATTCTCTATTTTAATAACTGTATTATCCATTCGCCACCTCTATACGGTATCCATAAAGATTTTTTCTACCTGATTAAAGACAATAATTCCTATCAGCAAAATAATAGCCGTAATTCCCCAACTCATCCCCCAATACCGATATGCTTCCGCATCTGTTCCAAAAAACACATTTTTAAAGATCAATACAGCCGGGGTAACCGGATTAAGCATAAACAAATGTTTGTACTGGTCCGGAACCAGTGAAGTGGAATAAATAACCGGAGTTGCATACATCCAGATCTGCATACCAAATCCAACCAGCACTTGCAGATCCCGATATTTGGTCGTCAACGCTGAAATCAATATTCCAATTCCCACTCCCAGCAAACAGACCTGCAACATTACCAACGGAACCAGCACGACTTTCCAAGACATATAAAGGATATCTCCCGTCAACGCATATCCCAAAATAAATATCAACATTAACGCCAGTCGAATCCCAAAATCTACACACGAGGTCAACATATTGGAAAGCGGTGCTGTCAACCTTGGGAAATATACTTTTCCAAAAATTCCCGCATTTCCCGTAAATGTATTCGCCGCTCCATTCAAGCAATCCGTAAACAAACACCAAAAAATATTTCCTGCTAAATAAAATAAAGGCTGCGGAATATTATCCGTAGACAATCCTGCAATGCCTCCAAAAACAATTGTATATGTGATGATCGTAAATAATGGAGAAATGATCAGCCACGCCGGTCCTAATATCATCTGCTTATATCTGGTCGCATAATTTCTCTTAAAGAAAATCCATATCAGATCTCGGTATCTGACCAACTCCTTTAATTGCAAATCCCAAATCCTTGTTTTCGATTCAATGATGATCTGTTGTTCTTTTTGCATATTTTTAATTACCCTACTCTTTTCCGCATATTTTTTCCAACTGTTCTAATCGTTCTTCTATCACTTCTAAGTGCGCCATATATTGTTGTTTATCCTCTTCCGTTTTTTTCCATGTCGGCCAAAAATAACGGAACACATGACCTAACACTTTATCTGCAAATCTACTTTCTACCACCACTTCCGTTTCTTCCTTCTTCCTTTCCATTTCCTCTTGTTTTTCCTGAATAT
>CAYTRJ010000162.1:0-3457 GCA_964440185.1 uncultured Faecalimonas sp.
TTCGTATCATGGTAGTTCCAGAACAGGTGTCTGATGCAGACATGGTACTGATGGCTAGAAATATTTCGAAACAGATTGAATTTGAATTGGAATATCCAGGTCAAGTTAAAGTTAATGTAATTCGTGAATCACGTGTTACTGACTATGCGAAATAATTTATAAGGCTTCACATCCAAAAGGATGTGAGGCCTTTTTTATCATAATCTAGTTTGATTGACAATCTTCTTTGTTTCTGCTATTCTGTAAGAACTTATCTGGGAAACGGAATTTCTATCCGTTACATTTCTAATTATCTAATTTCTAAGAAAATCCCAAGAGAAATCAAAAT
Organism: uncultured Faecalimonas sp.; assembly: GCA_964440185.1. GTDB lineage: Bacteria > Bacillota > Clostridia > Lachnospirales > Lachnospiraceae > Faecalimonas. The sequence goes on from CAYTRJ010000162.1 coordinate 329, forward strand.
TTCATAAGAAGAAGGAGGTACTCTGCCTATGACAGAACCAAAAAGACACCATTGTTTTATGCAACCATTAACCGTAACTGAAGTGGAACAATCCCTGCGTATGAATCCTCAGCTTTTCCGGAACTACCAAAATATGAATACGTTTTGGAAGCAACGCTTTCTGGATTATTTTGCAGGTAGAAAAACACTTCCCTTTACATATGATCCGTTTTTTAAACGAATTTTCCATCCAGATATTTATCAAGAGCGATTGTCACGCTTGATCAGCAGTATCCTTGGACAAGAGGTAAAGGTGGTAAAAGTACTTCCCCAAGAAGAAACGGTATTGGATATGGATACATTGCTGATTATGGACATTCTCGTACAGTTAGAAGATGGTTCGCTCACTAATATTGAAATTCAAAAAGTTCCGTACCATTTCTCAGAAGAACGAATGAGTTGTTACAGCGCAGATCTTTTGATGCGACAATATAGTAGATCAAAAGCAGCCAATGGAAGTCAATTCCAATATAGTGATGTGAAGAAAGTTTATACGATTGTGATATTTGAAAAGAGTCGAAAAGAGTATCATGAGAAAGGTCTTGGTTATCGTCACTATGGAAAAACTGTTTTTGATAGTGGTCTAAAAATTAATATGATGCAGGAATATTGTCTAATTTGCCTTGATGTATTTCGCAAAACTAAGTATACTGAAAGTGTGGAAATAAACGAATTAAATGGATGGCTTTCTTTTCTAGCGATTGATGATGTAGACGAGGCAGAACGATTACTTGACGATTATCCTTGGCTGGAAGAGATTTATCGCGATGCGATGCAGAATCTAAGTAAGCCGGAGGAGGTGCTTTCAATGTTTTCAGAAGCATTAAAGACTATGGATCGGAATACGGTATTGTATATGATTGAAGAACAGCAAAAAGAGATAGCCGAGAAAGATGCAGTGATTATTGAGAAAGATGCAGTGATTAGTGAAAAAGATACAGTGATTACGGAGAAGGACACTGTGATTGCTGAAAAAGAAGCTGAATTGACAAGGCGTGAAGAACTGCACGCAGCTGAAATTGAGCGTTACAAAAAATTACTAAAGCAAGCTGGAATTGATCTAAAATAGCAAAAATACAGAAGGCTCGCATAATAATTTCGGAGGTTCATATAATGAAGTAGTATGACGAAGGAGGAGTTATGTGAGAAATAGAGAAAATAAATGGATGGGCTTATTCTTTCTATTAGGTCTTATCGTTGGCGGAATCAGTCGGAATCTTTTGTACAAATCGAATCATACAGTTTTTTCATTGTTTGAACGAAGTCAATTGCAAACATACATAAGTGTAGAAATCATTCCGGAAAAACTAATGTGGTTTGTGATAAAGGAACGCTTACTGCTAGTGACTGGAATTGGAGTTTTCGGATTTGCAAAAAAGAAGAAGCTCGTGATTTACAGTCTGATAGGATTTTTAGGGACGATAAGCGGCATAATGATTGTAAGCGCAATAATTTCTTTGGGGATAAAAGGTTTGCTTGTGTACGTAGCAGGGCTGATACCTCATGGGATTTGCTATTTGTTTGCATTATTGATCGTTCTGCTTTATTGGAATAACTATCCATATCAAAAATGGAATCATATCAAAACATTGTTTGTCAGTATGCTAATACTAGTCGGGATTATTTTAGAAATATATGTGAATCCGATTATTTTAAAATGGACTATAAGTATTTTGTAGGGAATCGTATGATTCCCTCATTTTGTTTTATAGGTATATAATGGAATGAAAGCAAGAAAGAAAATCGCGAGCTGGCTGCATAACAGTCCACGTAGATAGCCTTGCATTCCCATAGATGGAATGGCAAATAATACTCCACAAATACGGATGGAGATGCTTGTGATGTTCATAAAAAAAGTGTATCCAGCTTTTCCGAGACCATTTAAAACACTGATCAAGGTACTGTTAAGATAAAGAAAAGGGCAAATCCAAGCAAGTGTCTGTAAATAATTACCTGCTAGTTCATTTTGAAAAAGAAGAACACCTAATTGAGAGCCAAAAAGCAGAAAAAATATACCACAAGAACATCCAAAAAGCAGACCAAAGAGGAAAACTTTTCGAATCAGGGATAGAAGTAGTTGTTTGTTCTGGGTAGTTTGTATCTCTGAGACTGTTGGCAACAATATAGTGGAAATGGAATTTGTGAGTGCAGAAGGAAAAAGGATACAAGGGAGAGCCATTCCTGTCAAAACACCATAAGTACTTAGAGATTCTGCATTTGTATATCCAAATTTTTGTAAAGATAGAGGAATGGAAATCGTTTCAACACTTTGCAAGAGATTTGTTAAGACACGTGTGCTGGTAAGCGGGAGTGAAAGCGTGTACAATTCGTGAAAAAGTGGTCTGTTGTGTAAAAACTCTTGGATTCGAAACTTTGCGTGCTCTGCATAGAAAAAGCAATACAAGCAGAAGAAGGAAGAAGCGAATTCGCCAATGACCAATCCGATGACAGCAATTAAAATAGAAGAATGAAACTGATACAAAAGAAATACACTTCCGACTCGCACGAATTGTTCGATAAATTGGGAAACAGCTGGCAGGGTGGTCTGCTTTTTGCCGAAGCAGTATCCACAGATACAACTGTGGATTGAAGAAAATGGTATAGCATAAGATAATGCAAATAGTAAATTTTGGCATCTCAAATCACCAAGTATGTAGATTGAGATAGGGATTACATGTGTTTGTAAAAAAATAGAAACAACAAGAGATAAGGAAAAAGAACTAAGAAGAGCAAAATAAAATAAGTAATCAGCTTCTTTTTCCTTGTGCAGTGCAATCTTATGTGCAACACAACGTGAGAGTGCGGTTTCCATTCCCGCAGCAGTTAGTGAAACGCAAAGTGCATAGACAGGAAAAATCAATTGATAGAGACCAACTTCCTCAGCTGTAAATGTATTGCTCAGAAAGAGACGAAAGAAAAATCCGATAAAACGTGTGATGAATCCTGTGGCAGTAAGAACAAAAGTGCCTACAATAAGAGGATGCTTTTTTGACATAGAATCACCTAGATAGATACTCTTTTCAATATATTCTAAGGAGTACCTTGACAGAACATTTTGAGAGTGATATTCTACAAAAAGAATAAATCCTA
>CAYTRJ010000163.1:0-3439 GCA_964440185.1 uncultured Faecalimonas sp.
ATAATAAATTCAAGCGTGATAATTTCAGCGAAAAGGAATTGCAGGAGATAGCAGAGGTATTAAACTGTACCTTTGAAGCAAATTTTGTTTTGAATGACAGCGGAGAAAAATTCTAAAGAGTTCATTTTATTGTACATGAAATTTGATAAGCTATGCTAAAAAGGAGTAATTACATGAAAAGTATATCTTTAGATTTTAACAACAATATGATTTGCATTATGACAGACGGACAGCAGGGAACAGAGCTAAACCCAGACTTAAAAAAGGTTGCATTTCACAGCTTCATTCCAGAGAAATACCGTGATTACAGTTCTTTTACATGGAATTTTGAGAGTGAAACATTTGCTGTAAATCAAGATTATATCCTGCATGATGGCTGTATTATGACAAAAGATTGCTTCATACCTCAATTTATTATCCCGATGCAGGGGCTTAAAAAGAGGTATGATGAATTTGTCGCTATTATGGGATATGAAGAAGTAGACCTAAAAGCAGAAATGCCAGAAGCACTTAGAAAATTATTAGGATTAGAGGATTGATAGAATGACGGATGCTGAAAGACGAGAAGCCTCACGCCAATTTTATAATAAATGGGTCGGCAGAGGAAAAGAGGACGAGGACGACCGTTCCTATTGGTTAGATATATTAGACAGAGTTCTGGACGTTGAAAATGCAACTGACCGCATCGACTTCCAGAAAAAAGTGATTGTAGACGGACACACAAAGAGAATTGATGCGTATATTCCCGAAACAAAGGTTATTATCGAGCAAAAGACATTAGGTATTGCCTTGGATAAAAAAGGGCATCAATCGGGCGGTATCGAGCTTACACCGTATGAGCAGGCAAAACGCTATAATGACAATTTGCCTTATGATGAAAAAGCAAGATGGATTGTAACATCAAATTTTGCGGAAATATGGGTGTATGATATGAATATGAGAGTACCCGAACCCGTAAAAATCACGCTTGCCGATTTACAATCAAAATACAGTATGTTGGACTTCTTGATTAACCAAGAACAAACCCACATCACGCAGGAAATGGAAATATCCGTAAAAGCAGGCGAATTAGTAGGTATTATCTATGATGCACTATACAAGCAATATATTAACCCCGAAAGCGAAAGAGCATTAAAAAGCCTTAATATGCTTTGTGTACGCCTTGTATTTTGTCTGTATGCGGAAGATGCAGGTATTTTCAGCAATAACAGAAAACTATTCCATGATTACCTACAAAAATATGATGCACCAGACATGAGAAAAGCTCTCATAGAGCTTTTTAAAATACTTGATACAAAACCCGAAGAACGTGACCCATACGACACAAGCGACCTTTCCAAATTCCCGTATGTGAATGGCGGTTTGTTTGCCGATGAAAATATAGAAATACCGCATTTTACGGAAGAAATCAAAAATATATTGCTTGCTAACGCAAGCGATGATTTTGATTGGTCTGCAATCAGTCCGACCATTTTCGGGGCTGTTTTTGAGTCAACTCTGAACCCAGAAACAAGGCGTTCTGGCGGTATGCACTATACATCTATTGAAAATATACATAAAGTAATTGACCCTCTATTTTTAGACGATTTACGCCAAGAATTAGAGGATATTAAGCAAATAACCGTAGAACGTACCAAAGATAACAAATTAAAAGCGTTTCAAAGCAAATTAGCAGGGCTGAAATGGTTCGACCCTGCCTGCGGTTCGGGAAATTTCCTTACTGAAACATATATCAGCATTAGACGACTTGAAAACGAAGTGCTAAAGGAATTACAACACGGGCAAATTGTATTCGGTGAAGCAATAAACCCGATACAAGTATCAATTAGCCAATTTTACGGTATAGAAATCAATGATTTTGCTGTAACAGTAGCAAAAACAGCCCTCTGGATAGCTGAAAGCCAAATGATGAAAGAAACAGAAGATGTAGTTCACATGAGCCTTGATTTCTTACCATTGAAAACAAACGCCAACATAGTAGAGGGTAACTCTCTTTTAATTCCTTGGGATGATATTATCCCTCGATATGAACTTAATTATATTATGGGAAACCCCCCATTTTCCGCAGGTCGAAGAATGGGCGATAGCCAAAGAGCAGATATGAATAGAATAGCAGGAGATTTCCCTAAAAATGGAGATTTAGACTATGTAACCGCTTGGTATATCTGTGCTTCAAAATACATGGCTAATACCTCTATAAAAGCAGGCTTTGTTTCTACAAGTTCCATTACACAAGGGGAACAAGTCGTACTACTTTGGAAAAAGCTCTTTGAGGAATACAAGCTAAATATAATATATGCCATCCGTTCCTTTAATTGGACAAGTGAAGCAAAAAGCAAAGCAGGCGTTCATTGTGTAATCATTGAATTTGTAGTAGGTAACTATACGGGCAAAAAATACATCATAGAGGGTAGAACCAAAAAAGAAGCTGACTATATAAATGGTTATTTAATGAACTCTCCCGATGTATGGATTGAGGGAACAAAAAAACCTATTTGTAATGTTCCAACTATCAGTAACGGTAGTAAGCCACTTGATAACGCCATCTGTGCATTTACACCAGAAGAAAAAGAAGCATTTTTAAAAGTTGAACCGAAAGCAGAACCATACTTTTATAAGTACATGGGTAGCAAGGAATTTATCAATAATATAGAACGATGGTTTTTAATAATCAATCGTATTCCACCTGCGGAACTACTAAAAATGCCTATGGTATTAGAACGTTTAGAAATGATAAAAGAATACCGATTAAGTTCTGATAGTGCACAAACAAAGAAATTAGCAGAATTTCCTGCAAAGTTCCATTTTGAAAATATGCCTACGGAAAACTACTTGGTAATTCCTCAAACATCCTCTGGGCGAAGAAGATATGTTCCAATAGGTTTTTTAACGCCCGACATTATGGTAAATAATAAATTGCAGGTAATGAAAAATGCAGGTTTGTATGAATTTGGTATATTATCTTCAAATGTTCATAATGCTTGGCTACGAACCGTAGCAGGAAGATTGCGTGAAGATTTTACCTATTCCGTAAGTGTCGTATATAATACATTCCCTTGGCCAGAAGTGACCGATGAGCAAAAAAGGCTCATCGAAACGACTGCACAAGGGATATTAGACGCAAGAGCTTTATATCCCGATAGTTCTCTTGCCGATATGTACGGAGAGAATATGCACATATTTGAACACTTAGTAAAAGCTCATAACACAAATAATAAAGCAGTTATGCAGGCATACGGTTTTTCTATAAAAGACACCTCTGAAACCGCCTGTGTTGAAGCTCTTATGAAGATGTACGAACAACTCACAAAATAAAAAAAAGCGGTAAATAATTTTGGATGAGGAGCTTCGCTCCGTCCGATCCAAAATTATTACCGCTTTTTTCCTTGTTACATGAGTACAATATGATTTTGAATTGCATCTTCAACCCGTTTTGCCG
>CAYTRJ010000164.1:0-3404 GCA_964440185.1 uncultured Faecalimonas sp.
TGAAACAGAATATTAAAAAGTAAAGCGAGGGGGCGAAAGCCCTCTCCTTTCCACTTATAGAAGTGGGGAAAGGATAATTATTATGATGATTTTAAATGTAAAAGGCAAGGAATACAGAGTTAAATTTGGATATAACAGCTTTTGTGATACTGATTTAATGGACAGAACAGCGGATTTGCTGAAAATCTTTCAGGGTGCAGAAGTTGAGAATGATAAAGATGTAACTGGTATGGGCAAAATCAAAGAACTGTTTAGCTGTGTTCGTGATTTACTTTATGTTGGCTTTAAAAAATACAATGCGGTAGAAACGGTGCAGGCAGTCGGAGATATTCTTGATGATTACCATGATGAAGCTACGGAAGAAGATAGCAGGGGTATTCTTGATTTATTCACTAAACTGACAGAAGAGTTAATGAATGAGGGTTTTTTGGGAGACCTGATGAAAAAGATAAACGAAGACCAACCCAAAGTAACAAAAATGCCACAAGACCACAAGAAACCGCAGAAATAAGCTCCTTCACGCAGACTATATATAAAGTTATTCTCCCACATTACCTTGCAATAGGTGTTTCATGGGAACGATTTATGGACAGTTGCCCGAAAGAACTTGAGCCTTATGATATTGCACACCAGAAGAAGTTGGAAGAACAAGATTACTTGCAATACATTTGGTGGGGACATTACGGATTATGTGCAGTTGGTGTGGCGGTTGAACATTGCCTTGCCGGAAGAAAAGCAAAATCAAAATACATTGACAAGCCTATTTATGAGAAATCTAAAGAAAGAAATAAACCAATGTCGGAGAAAGAACTGCAAAAACAAAGAGAATTGTTTGTTGCGAAATTAGAAGCAATGAAAACTAATTTTGAGTTAAACCACAAAGATAGTATGGTATAATGCCAACTGTCTTATTTACGGCAAAATCTAAGACTGAAAGCGTACATTGGAGGTGATACGTTAGTAGGTCATTGCCGTTTTTATTTACAAAAAAATAAATGTATTTTTGTTAAAATATAATCTTTCTATGCATTAAATATTGTGCTAAAATTTATATAATATTTAGTTTGGGAGGGGTTATTATGAAAAACAAAAGAAGCAAAAATAGATTAAAAATCAAGCTCGCAAAATTTGCGACGATTATTTGTGCGTTTGCACTACTTTTTTCGCTTACAGCTTGCGGTTTGGGTTCTGGAGAAAGCAACAAAAATACAAGCAATATAAAAGAGTCTCAAAAAGAAAGTGCGTTAAATGTTCAATCCACTAATGGAGAAAATAAAAAAAACGATATTTCTTTTGAAGAAATTGTCGTAGTAGACAATGAAGAATGTACAATAAAAATCACTGGAATAGACCCGGATAATATGTGGGGATATACGATAAAAGCAAATTTTGAAAATAAATCCGCAGATAAAACTTATATGTATTCTGTTGAAAGTGCATCAATAAATGGTGTCCAGAGTGACCCATTCTTTGCGACAGAAGTTGCGGCAGGGAAAAAATCAAATAATGAGATAAGTTTTTCTGACGGTGACTTAGAAGATAATAACGTAGGAGATTATACAGACATTGAGTTGACATTCCAAGTTCATGATAGCGATGACTGGAAAGCTGATGATGTTGCAACGGAAACTGTTCATGTTTACCCATACGGAGAAGATAAAGCTTCTAATTTTGTTAGAGAGTCTAAGGAAACAGATAATGTTATTCTTGATAATGAATATGTTACTGTTATTGTGACTGGTTATGAAGAAGATAGTCTTTGGGGCTATGCTGTAAATCTCTTTTTCTTGAATAAAACAGATAAGAATATAATGTTTAGTGTTGATGAAGCATCCATAAACGGATATATGGCTGACCCATTCTATGCGAAGGAAGTCAAAGCCGGGAAATGTGCGTTTGACTCTATGTCGTGGTTTGATGAAACATTAGAAGACAACAGCATTTCTTCTGTTGATGAAATTGAGTTCAATTTGATAGTTCACGACAGCGATGATTGGCGTGCTGACGATTTGGCAAATGAAACCATTATATTGAAACCTTAATTATCTGACACGTCAGAATTTTAGGTGAAAGAGATATGAAAACAATGATCAAGAAGAAAAAACTTGAAATACAATAAAAGAAATTTATTTTGGCAAAATAAAAGGACATCTATCAGAAATGGTAGGTGTCTTTTTATGCTTGAAACCGAAAGCGAGGTGGGAAAATGGCAACGGATGTTGATAGTTTACAAATACAGATAAATGCACAAGCGACAAAAGCGAATAATGCAATAGATAAGCTGGCTGTAAAGTTAGACAGACTTACAAAATCGTTATCAAATGTAGACGGAAGCAAGATAACCGGTCTTGCAAATGGAGTACAGCGTTTAGGTACTGCAATGCAAACCATGAACACTATTAAGACTGCGGACTTTACCAGATTAGCCAAGAATTTGACGAATTTAGGCAATGTAAATACAGCTGCATTAAATAGTGCTGCGAGTTCAATGTCGCACCTTACAAGGGCATTTAACGACTTAGGAACAGTATCTGCTAATGCGGTGGCAGTAGGGGATTTAGCGAAGAATATCAGCAAACTTGGAAACAAGTCTGTTCAGACAGCGGTTGTAAATATCCCGCAGTTAGCAACGGCATTAAACGGACTTATGACAACTCTTTCAAAGACGCCGAAAGTAAGTCAGAATGTTATTGATATGACAAACGCATTGGCGAATTTATCAGCACAAGGCTCAAAGGTAGGAAGTGCAAGTAACAGCATTGCAAAAGGATTGAATAAGGCTTCTACGAGTGCTACAAAGACAAATAAGAGTTTTAAAGGTCTTGCTTCTACATTTGGAAGATTTTATGCGAACTGTTTTTTGCTTATAAGAGCATTTAGTGGCTTAAAGAAATCAATCATGGGCACAGCTGAGTATTTAGAAGCATTCAACTACTTTGAGGTTGCGTTAAATAAAGTCGGTAGTGACTGGGCGAGTGATTATGAGAAATACGGATATGAAAATGCAGAAGCATACGCAAACAGTTTCAAAACAAGGTTAAATGAGAGCTTAAGCGGTTTGTCTGGTGTTCAGATTTCTGTAAACGCTGACGGAGAAACGGGTCTTTTAACTGATAGCGGAATGAAAAACCTTGGATTGAACATTCAAGAAATAACACAGTATGCGTCACAGTTGGCATCTGTTACAAACTCGGTAGGTCAGACAGGAGAAGTAACTCTTGCTACTGCAAGTGCATTTACAAAACTCGGTGCGGATATGTCCTCATTATTCAACGTGGATTATTCCTCTGTTATGGATAATTTGCAGAGTGGTTTAATCGGTCAATCAAGGGCATTGTATAAGTATGGTATCGACATCACGAACGCTACCTTGCAGACATATGCGTATAAGTTGGGTGTCGGAA
>CAYTRJ010000165.1:0-3331 GCA_964440185.1 uncultured Faecalimonas sp.
TGAACAAAAATTAGAAGAAACTTTAGAAGAAGTAAAAATTAATAAAAAAGAACTATTAAGTTGTATTGATAGAGCAACACTTCTTGTTAAAGAAGGCGATAAGAAACCAATCATTATTAATATCTTAGAAGAAATGATGGAACTTAAGATCAAATCACAAATTGGTTCTATGAACGAAGAAATTATGATTGCAAAAGAAGGTAAAGATTTATTGATCGGATTTAATCCAAAATTCTTAATTGATGCATTGCGTGTTATCGAAGATGAAGAAGTAACACTTTATCTTATGAATCCAAAAGCGCCTTGCTTTATCAAAGATGAAAAAGAAACTTATATTTATTTAATTTTACCTGTAAACTTTAATGCTGGGGTGTAAGAGATGGAAGTAATCAAATTAAGAGAAGAATTTATTAAATTAGGACAAGCTTTAAAAGCAGCCGGACTTGTAGAATCTGGTGTAGAAGCAAAGGAAGTAATCCAAGCCGGACTTGTTGTTGTAGATGGTGAAATCGACACAAGAAGAGGCCGTAAATTATTTGGTGGAGAAGTTATTTCCTTTGATGGTGAAGAAATTAAGATTGAAAATTAGAAGAATATGATAGTAAAATCTTTAAAGTTAAAGAATTTTAGAAATTATGATCTGCTCCATCTTGAGTTTGATGGAGCAACCAACATTTTTTATGGTGATAATGCACAAGGAAAAACCAATATATTAGAATCCATATACTTAGCAGGAACGACCAAATCACATCGTGGGACAAAAGACCGTGATATGATTAAGTTTGATGAACAGGAAGCACATTTAGAAGTGGTTGTTGAAAAGAAAGGTGTTCCATTTATGATTGATTTTCATTTAAAGAAAAACAGTCCAAAAGGAATTGCAATCAACAAAATTCCAATTCGCAAAGCAAGTGAATTATATGGTATTATAAATATTGTGTTTTTCTCGCCGGAAGATTTAGATATTATCAAAAATGGACCTTCAGAGAGAAGACGTTTTATTGATTTAGAACTTGCCCAATTAGATAAAGTATATTTAAATGATCTGGCAAATTACAATCGTGTTTTGAACCATAGAAACAAATTATTAAAAGATATTTACGATAGATCTGATTTGTTGGAAACACTTGATATTTGGGATCTGCAGTTAGTAGAGTATGGAAACAGAGTGATTTCACGTCGAATTCAGTTTATTGAACAGATGAATGAAATCATAGGACATGTACATGAACATCTTACAGGCGGCAAGGAACAGCTTACTATTTCGTATGAACCAGGAACAGGTCAGTACGATCTTGCAGCGGCACTTGCAAAAAACAGAGAACGAGATATTCGAATGAAAAGCACATCAGTAGGGCCACATCGAGATGATATTTGCTTTTTAGCAAATAATCTTGATATTCGTAAGTTTGGATCTCAAGGACAACAACGAACAGTGGCGTTATCGTTAAAATTATCAGAGATAGAATTGGTAAAACAGGTTATTCATGATACGCCAATTCTTTTGCTAGACGATGTATTGTCTGAATTAGATAAATACCGTCAAAACTATTTATTAGATAGCATTCGCGATGTACAGACTCTAATCACATGTACAGGATTAGATGACTTTGTCAATCATCGTTTTTCTATAAATAAAGTTTTTCATGTAGAACAAGGACATGTGTTGAAAGAGAACTAGGAGGATTTATATGAGTGCAGAATATGGTGCAGATCAGATTCAGATACTAGAAGGTTTGGAAGCTGTAAGGAAAAGACCCGGAATGTACATTGGAAGTACATCTATTCGAGGACTTCATCATTTAGTATATGAAATCGTAGATAACTCTGTAGATGAAGCATTAGCTGGATTTTGTGATGAGATTCAAGTTGTAATCAATCCAGATAATTCTGTAACTGTTATTGATAATGGACGTGGGATTCCGGTTGGAATTAACCAAAAAGCAGGATTACCAGCAGTAGAAGTTGTATTTACAGTGTTACATGCAGGTGGTAAATTTGGCGGCGGAGGATATAAGGTATCCGGTGGTCTTCATGGTGTAGGAGCATCTGTAGTAAATGCTCTTTCTGAATGGTTAGAAGTTGAAATATGTAATGAGGGAAATATTCATAAACAACGTTACGAGAGAGGTAAAGTTGTTGAAAAATTACATGTAATCGGACAATGCCCAGCAGAAAAAACAGGAACAAAAGTAACATTTTTACCAGATAAAGAAATTTTTGAAGAAACAGTATTTGAGTATGATACATTAAAACAACGTTTCAGAGAAATGGCATTTTTAACAAAAGGACTTTGCATTGTTTTAAGAGATGAAAGAGAAGAAGAACCTGTTGAAAAGAAATTTCATTATGAAGGTGGTATTAAAGAGTTTGTACAATACTTGAATAAAAGTAAAACAGGATTGTATGAACAGATTATTTACTGTGAAGGAGAAAAAGATGGTGTTGTTGTAGAAGTAGCTATGCAGCACAATGATTCTTATACAGATAACACATATGGTTTTGTAAATAATATTACAACACCAGAAGGTGGTACACATGTAGTCGGATTTAGAAATGCTTTAACAAAAACATTTAATGATTATGCAAGAAAAAATAAATTATTAAAAGATAGTGAGCCAAATCTTTCAGGAGAAGATATTCGTGAAGGTTTAACTGCGATTATCAGTGTCAAAATTTCAGAACCTCAATTTGAAGGTCAAACAAAACAAAAACTAGGAAATAGTGAAGCTCGCTGGGCAGTTGATAGTATTGTAAGTACACAGTTGGAAGTATTTTTAGAACAAAATCCAATAGTTGGTAAAACAATCGTTGAAAAATCAGTGATGGCACAAAGAGCACGTGAAGCAGCACGTAAAGCCCGTGATCTTACGAGAAGAAAAAATGCGTTAGATGGTATGTCATTACCAGGTAAATTAGCAGATTGTTCGGATAAGAATCCAGAAAACTGCGAAATTTACATCGTAGAAGGGGACTCTGCGGGAGGATCTGCAAAGACTGCCAGAGATAGAGCAACACAGGCAATCTTACCTCTTCGTGGAAAAATCTTAAACGTAGAAAAAGCAAGATTAGATAGAATTTATGCAAATGCAGAAATTAAAGCAATGATCACTGCATTTGGAACAGGTATACATGATGATTTTGATATTTCAAAACTTCGTTATCACAAGATCATTATCATGACTGATGCCGACGTAGATGGTGCTCATATTAGTACCTTATTATTAACATTTTTATATCGTTTTATGCCAGAATTGATCAAACAAGGATACGTATATTTAGCACAACCACCATTATACAAACTAGAAAAGAATAAAAAGGTTTGGTATGC
>CAYTRJ010000166.1:0-3301 GCA_964440185.1 uncultured Faecalimonas sp.
TGCTTTATTTCAAAATTTTCATCAAGTATCGTTATGTTATTAAAGAGCATTTTTTATCCCTCCGCTGTGATTTGACAATTATAAGTTATTTCAGATGTTCCCGCTTCTTAGACAGGGTTTGTTTCAATCTTTATAGTATAACATACAATATGTGTTTTTTCCAAGTGCAAAGGGTAAAAAAAGTTGAAATATTGCACCGAGACATCTAAGAAGGCTCAATCATTTACGGCAAAACATTGAAGTAACAAAAACATTTGCTTCGACAATTTGGCTTTATTCTAAACCATTATTCCACAAAAAAATGACCAAGTAGCAAAAAATCTACTCAGTCATATTTTTAACAGTTAATTGCGGTGTCTTCTACGATGCCATTTTCTTATCCTATAAGAGACAAACATTCCTATGGCAGAGATAAGTAAAAGGGCAATCCATAATTCAATAAGCAAACCATCTTCTGTTTTAGGAACATCGTCTATTGACTGTTCCGTTGTATACTTTTTATTTGAAGAAGTCGGAGTGTCCGATGTATCCGGTTTCTTTGGAGGTGTATAAGGCTCTTCTTCATCCGATGTTATCGTAATATTATCAAATGTCGGAATTCCACTGTAAGCCTGTCCGTCTTTTTCATATGTTACCGTTGCGGTATAATCATTAGATTTTGTAAGCTCAACTATCACCCTATAAACAGTTTCATCATATTTTATGTTCTCGTCTGTACCCGCAAGTTCGCTAATAGTATAAATATAGGTTCCGACAGACGAGTATGATAGTGTGTCAAAAGTTATGACATCTTTTTGATTTTGCGTTGTCTGTAATATATCTCCGTTTTCATTTTTCAATGCAAATGTAAAGCTGTCTGCGGGAACACTGCCATTCATTGTTTTGCTTGCTTTTAATGTCACCAATGCAGGATTCGGTGTATGCATATCTCCGCCGGAAGCCGACATATCATCATTTTTATAGACATTTTGAAACAGAATATTGTCTCCGTTTGACACCCCTTTAATTACTTTTCCATCGATATTGCTTACCGCTCCTTTTTTCTGTGTATTAGTTATTTTTGTTGTACAGTTTTCATCTTCCGATAATTCTTCTATGATAGCATAAAGCGAAGATTTGGGCAATGTTTCGTTATTATCGGAAAACTCTTTACGAATATCAAGATAACTAAAACAATCATCTGTATAATCTTCTATATCCGCAGGCTCTTCCCATACATCAAAAATAGCATATTGACCGCCCTTCAGGCTAAATTTTCCCTGCCTATCTGTGCGTCCCGTTCCGACTTTTTCGTCCATTTTGCTGTCATATACGGTATAGTTTGTATTTATCATCGGGATAGTAATGTCGGAATATAATTCATATCTCAGCGGAAAATTAGGTTTATAGGCAGCTTCTGTTACCGTTCTTTTGATAGAGAAGTCATAACTTTGGTCACTGTCCATACCCTGAACCTGTTTTTCTACCCGAATGGTAGAAGAAGGCTGTATAAAATAATGCCCCACAATATAATCTGCTGTCAAATAATCACCTGCACAAAGGCAGAAACCTTCCTCATCGTACTCGCAATTTCCAATTCCGTCTTCATTGCTCTTATATGTCTCATGGTGAACAAACATCAGTGTCCCCAGCTCTGTTCCATTCTGCCATACCCGAATCCGGAAATCATATCCTGCCGGAAACATAAACGAACCTTCTCCATAGTATCCGTTCCAATTCGGCTCAATTTCTTGATGAATGATACCATCTTTGCAATAGGTATAATCGTCATCATACCAATAATCCCAGTAAACCGTATCAAAAGTAGAAATATTTCCATCTGAATCACGAAGCTCCACGATATAGTCAACAGAAGAATAAAAATCAAAATCCCCTGCCATTTCACAATATTTCCGATTTTTGTCCACATACCAGGTTTCCAGTTCAAACCAATTATATACATCCCAAAGATAGCTGAATTTGATTTCTGCACCGTCATCGGATACCGTCCCTGTTTTGGCTTCTATTTCGGACTCTTCCACAGGCATAGGTACATACATAAGGTTTTCATATGGTTCTACATCTTCATTTCCCCAGAAGAACTTATACATATACGGCATTACAGAATACTTCGCATCTTTCTCCGTAATGATTACATTCCGTGCTGTATCTGTGATTGGTGTTCCGGTGCCTAAATGCCAATCGTCAACACTTTCATTTGCAGTTATGTTTCCGTTAGCGTCTATCGCATAGCAAATACCGTCGTAAAAAGTATCATTCAGATAAATTTCGTATAGGAAAGAAAACTCCGTTGCACTTTCGAGTTCGGCATCGCTCAGTCCGAAGTTCCGTAAATGTTCAGATATTTCTGCGTCTATATCTATTATCAGCAAACTTTGTGTTTCGGGATCAAAATCAATATCTTCGTTTTCACTAAGCAAATTTTTGATATAACTGTAATCGCTTTCTTCTTCTTTTGAATAAAATTCTGAAATCTCATCTAATCCGCAGATAAGTTCCCCGCCTTTTGCAAAGCAGTCATCATCATGCATATGCCCTTCGCATTCTTCCATCTTGCAAATCAATTCCCCACCGATGCAGATGCAGTCATCGCTGTGGGTATGCTCCTCCGATGCTTCCAAATCGCAAATGTATTCGCCGCCTGTGCAGTAGCAATCCTCATTGTGCGTATGTCCCTCGGATTCTTCCAAAGAACATAGTAAATCGCCTTCCTGTGCATAACAGCTTTCCGTATGCGTATGTGTTTCATCAGCTTTTGCATAGGCAGCAAATTTATTTGGCACAATGCTGAGCATCAGCACAGCTATGAGTATAATACTCAGCCGCCGCTTTGTTTTTCTATATTTCATTTATTACACTTATAATCCGCTTGTCCTCTAAATAGGAATTGGATTATGCTCCTTTCTCCCCATTGTTTTCTCATTAGCTTATCATATATTTATTTAATAAAACCCCTTTTTCCATATTGGATTTATCTTAGCAAATGGATACCAACAAAAAACCAACAAAAAATAGCCCCAAGTTACCTATCGATAAGATAATTGGTGGCTATTTCTAATTCAGTTTCCGATATTATTCTGTATAAGCTATGTTCAAAATTTCGGCTAAAATATATTCACCCCAAGAGTATTCCGATAAAAATTCTCCCTCAAAGCGACATCTCTCATCCGATTTTTTATCCTGCCATGCGAAATAATCACAATCGCATATATCGGTATTCAGCATTTGACCATGCTTCGTGGACAGTAGCAATTCGCTGAGTCCCTGTTCCTCAAGAGCCTGTTTTAACCTATGTAAAGCA
>CAYTRJ010000167.1:0-3286 GCA_964440185.1 uncultured Faecalimonas sp.
ATGCGTCAGATTGGAAATGTAGAGATTCCACAGGAAGCAGTTATGAGTGTATTAAAATTAGATGAGAAATAAGAAGTAGGGGCATAGTGAAGAAAGCTATGTCCCTGTTTTCTTCTTATTCCTAAAAGGAGGTTGTCATGAAAAAAGAACTTGAGCTATATATTCATATTCCCTTTTGCGTAAAAAAATGCGCATATTGTGATTTTTTATCTGTGCCATCGACTCCTGAAGTAATAGAAAATTATGTAGCGGCATTAATAAAAGAAATAAAGGCGTATAGTGAGTTGGCATTAGAATATGTGGTGACTACTATTTTCTTTGGGGGAGGTACTCCTTCAATATTATCAGGTGTACAGATGCAGAAGATTATGAAGACGCTTAGAGAGGTATTTCAGATTGCAGATCAGATAGAGATTTCGATGGAAGCAAATCCGGGAACTGTAACAGAAGAGAATCTGATGGCGTATAAAAATGCAGGCGTCAACAGAATAAGTTTTGGATTACAGAGTGCAAATAACGAAGAGCTAAAAATACTTGGAAGAGTTCACACATACGAGCAATTTTTGGAAAGCTTTGTAATCGCACGTCAAGCAGGATTTGACAATATTAATGTGGATCTGATTTCGGCTATTCCTAATCAAACAGTGGAAAGCTGGGAAAAATCACTCTATAAAGTGCTGGAACTTCAACCAGAACATATATCTGCTTATAGCTTAATTATCGAAGAAGGAACAGCTTTTGCAAAATGGTATGGTGAAGGAGCGGAAAAAGAAGAAGAACTTCCGACAGAAGAGGTGGAAAGGGAAATCTACCACCGTACAGAGGAAATACTCAAAGAGAAAGGTTATTATCGGTATGAAATTTCTAATTACGCAAAGAAAGGAAAAGAGTGTAGACATAATCTTGGATATTGGGAAAGAAAAGAATATTTAGGGTTAGGACTTGGGGCATCTTCTCTGATTGAGGAACAGCGGTTTCATAATATAGAAGATTTGGCTCAATATATAGAATATGCAGGAAATCTGGAACGGTTGTGTTGTGATAAAGAAATCTTATCAGAGCAAGAACGGATGGAAGAATTTGTCTTTCTTGGGCTGCGAAAAATGGAAGGTATTTCAAAACAGGAGTTTCAACGTTTGTTTGGAAAGACTTTGGAGGAATGTTATAAAAATAATATCCATAGGATGAAGCAGGAAAAACTGATAGAAGAGTCGGATGGGTATTTAAGATTGACAAAACGAGGGATTGATCTTAGTAATTATGTGTTTGCAGAAATATTGTGCGAGAATTAAATCTAAAAAATATATAAACATAGTTGACAAAAGAAAGCACCAGTGCTAAATTAATAACTGTAAATATTAGCACTCGAAATTAAAGAGTGCTAATAAAGAAAAAGGAGGGAACATATGGAGCCAAATCACGGATTAGATGACCGTAAGATGAAGATTTTACAGACAATCATCAAAACATATTTAGAGACAGGCGAGCCAGTAGGATCGAGAACTATTTCAAAATATACAGACTTGAATCTTAGTTCCGCTACAATTCGTAACGAGATGGCAGATTTAGAAGATTTGGGTTATATCATGCAACCTCACACATCAGCTGGGAGAATCCCTTCAGATAAAGGGTATCGCTTATATGTAGATATGCTGATGGCAGATAAGGAGCAGGAAGTTGTTGAGATTCAAGAGCAATTACTTCAGAAAGCAGATAAGATGGATAAGATCTTAAAACAAGCTGCAAAGGTACTTGCTGCGAATACTAATTATGCAACAATGATTTCTGCACCAACGTATCAACGTAATAAGATTAAATTCATTCAATTATCTCAAGTAGATGATGATCAAATTATCGCAGTGATCGTGATGGAAGGCAATGTGATCAAGAATAAGATTGTTACTGTGAATGAGGTATTAAGTAATGAAATTTTGCTAAAGCTTAATATGCTGTTAAATACTACACTTACAGGAATGGCGATTGAAGAGATCAATCTTGGAATGATAGCGAGATTGAAAGAACAGGCTGGAAGTCATAGTGAAGTAATCAGCGACGTGCTGGATGCAGTTGCGAATACAATCCAACTTGATAATGATATGGAGATTTATACAAGTGGTGCAACAAATGTATTCAAGTATCCAGAATTGAGCAGCAGTCAGAGTGCACAAAGTATTATCAATGCATTTGAAGAAAAACAAACACTAGAAGAAATTGTGACACAGACATTGTCGAAAGAGGATAATCATGGAATCCAAGTTTACATTGGAAATGAAGCACCAGTGCAATCCATGAAAGATTGCAGCGTAGTAACTGCAACGTATGAATTAAGTGAAGGTATGCAGGGAACGATAGGTATTATTGGTCCTAAGCGTATGGATTATGAAAATGTAATGAAGACTTTGAAAGTTCTGATGACAGAGCTGGATGAGATTTTCCATAAAGAAAAGTAGAAAGGTGGAGCGCCGCGTTGGATAAAGAAAAAGTAGTTGAAGAAGTAGTAGAAGAAACTGCGGAAGAAACAACAGAGGAAGCTACAGAAGAAGTAACAGAAGAAATAGCAGAAGAAAAGAAAGATGCCAAAGACGAGAAAATTGAAGAACTTCAAGACAAACTATTACGTCAGATGGCAGAATTTGATAATTACCGCAAACGTACAGAAAAAGAAAAATCAGCAATGTATGAAATTGGTGCAAGAGACATTATCGAAAAGATTTTACCAGTAGTAGATAACTTCGAGAGAGGTCTTGCAGCAGTACCAGAAGAACAAAAAGAAGATGGATTTGTAACAGGAATGGAAATGATCTACAAACAAATTTTAACAATGTTTGAAGGAATCAATGTAAAAGCAATTGAATCCATCGGAAAAGAATTTGATCCAGAATTACACAATGCAGTAATGCATGTAGAAGATGAAGAAGCTGGAGAAAATATAATTGTAGAAGAATTTATGAAAGGCTATACATACCGTGATTCTGTTGTAAGACACAGCATGGTAAAAGTAGCAAACTAGATTTACAAGTAACTTATTTAAATATATTTATGAAAAGGAGATTTCATCATGGGAAAAATTATCGGTATTGACTTAGGAACAACAAATAGCTGTGTAGCAGTTATGGAAGGTGGTCAACCAACAGTTATCGCAAATACAGAAGGAGCAAGAACAACACCATCTGTTGTTGCATTTACAAAAACAGGAGAACGTCTTGTAGGTGAACCTGCAAAACGTCAGGCGGTTACAAATGCAGAAAAAACAATTTCTTCTATTAAAAGAGAAATGGGTTCTGAT
>CAYTRJ010000168.1:0-3285 GCA_964440185.1 uncultured Faecalimonas sp.
ATCGTGCCGTAAAAATGGTTGTCCGATATGGAGTTTGCACCCTTGATACCGTAGCTGTCGCCTGTATCGTTAAAGTTTTCGTGTCCTTCCTCAGAACCGACTAAGCCTCCGATTTTATCATTACCTGTAATGTCAGCTGCAACATAGCAGTTGTGAATTTCAACTGTCGGCGTGCCCGGTGCACTTCCTGAGATATATCCTGCACCAACAATGCCGCCTACCTTATCACCTGTTGCTATAATCTTACCTTGGAATGAGCTGTTCAGTATATCGCACGAACCCATAGACTGACCTTTCATACCAACCAGTCCGCCTACATTATTTCGTCCGTATACCGTCGCATAGCTTACAGAGTTTGTGATAGTGCCGTTAAATGCACCTGCAAAAGAGCCGATATTATCCTTGTGATTAAATCCTTCACTTATAAAGCCGTAACCGTAAGAAGTGTCGCCTAAATCACCCCAAACACCATTGTCACCGATTATTACCCCCGATTCTATTTTGCAGTTTCGGATATTTACTGTGTTGACACCCGATGCATAGCCTCCGATAAATCCGGATTTCAAAATTTTTGAGTTTTTAAGAATCGTAACATTTTCGATGTCTATCGTTCTGTTTTTTATAGGGTCGTTTACATATACACCTGTCGGTCCGTAATCAACCACATAGTTGTCTACGAGCCCATATCCTTTTATCTTAGTTCCAAAAATGTTCAGATTCTTGACTGTAGCTCTGCGAACATAGCCGAATAAAGGCTTACCATTCACTCCAGATGTTACTTTTTTTCCATTACCGTCAAGTATACCGCTAAACGGTAAAATGTTTACACCGTTTCCGGCTGATTCACAGCCTTCTTTCAGTGTACCGATCGGTTCCCAATCTGCTCCTAATGAATAATTGTCTGCTACCAATTTGAGTGTCTGACCTTCGAAGTTATATGGAGTATATCCGTTTCTTCCGTTTACCATATCTCTGACATATTTCAGGTCATTCATATCTTTGATAAGGAACGGATCTGATTCAGAGCCTGTACCCTCTAAGTTTTGAACAACATCAGAGGCGTTTTTAAATACCGTTTTAACAGTATTACTTATTTTTGTATCCGGATCTAAGCCGTCTTTACTTGCCTTTAATACAACAAAGTAATACCAATTTCCCGTTATGTCTTGAGAATCTTCCGCAGCAACGATATATTTTCTATCTGTACCTGAAGTTGTAGAAGTAGCTCGTCCTTCTGCTTTTACCTCCACGCTTTCTTCTATAGAAGTTGAACCTGTCTGATTACGATACAATTTAAATTCATATTCTGCACCCTCGATTGGCTCGCCGTTTTGACCTGATTTCAAATAAAACGAAAATTCAGGTTTCTGATTCTGAACAAAAAACTGACTGCTGTCGTTATTTTCAATCACCAATGGTTTTGTAAATTCAGGAGCTGTTAATTTGTTCAAGTTTACCGTATAGGTTGCTGCACTTGATGTCGCAGTAAAGGTCGCTTTACCAACTGTATTAGTTACTACACAACAATACTGTTCACTTCCGGCATAAACGGACGGCGGTATATATGAGGATTCCGTTGCTCCGTCTATTTTTTCTCCTGTTACATCGCTATTACCCTTATACCACTGATACGACAGCGTTCCATTTACTCCGTCAGGCACTGCAGCCGTCACTGTCAGCGGTGTATTCGCTCCCTTATCGACTGTTGTATCTTGAGGCTGTACAGTAATATTAGGCGGATAGCTCTTGGAGTCTGTATGAAGTGTATAGGTTCTCGTCAGTTTGTTTTCGCCTTCGCCATATTCCAAAGTAATAGGAATTGATGCATTGTCGTCATTAGCATTTTTATAATCGGTAATTTGAATTGTTTTTTCTGTGCCTGATTTCAATTCTATCCTATTATCACCTGTCCCTACATATAACTTAACATTCTTAGTCGTTGGTGTTAATGTAAGGCTAATCTCTGTTGCATCTCCGATAACCGCAGTATAATCACTTGTGTATGCATCTTCTCTCGGATCAAATGCAGGCGATACATCTTTTCCGTTTGCTTTTACAATAAAACCATTTTGATTTTTACTTGTATTATTTGGCGTATTATATTTCAATGTTAAACTTCTTGTTACATTATAAGTATACTCATCATAAGTACCCCAAGTTTTTTCATCTTCGTTATATACACCAACTCTTACTTTAAAATCCCTTTTCTCACCTACGGGAAATTTGGTGGTTGTAAACAGTTGATACCAACCGTACTGTGTCGTCGCTGCACCAAGCTTATGTATGGTATCTGTTAATGTAGTTTCGCTACATTGCACAGTTTGTTCTACTCCGTCTATTAAAACAGCAAAATATAAATATCCGATTTTTTCTTCAGGAATAGTAATCTTTATACGTGATGCCGCAACTCTTGAATCCGGAAAGACAACATTATATTCGTTAGTAGAAGCATTAAATGAATAATCTTTTAAGCCGGGACCCGAATGGTAATTCTCATACAAAAAAATATCTTTGACAAAACCATTTTGCGTTGCTGTATCTGCAAATGCAGTTTCTGTATCCAATGGTACGAATGTTAAAAAAATTGTAAAAAGCAAGAAGATAGATAATATCTTTCTTGCGTTTGTTAAACAGTTTTTAACTGCCAACTTAATTGCACCTCCTTGATATTTTGACAAATAATCTTACGATTATCTTTCTTAATCAAGCAAAGACTGTCTTCAGCCTCTGCTTGATAGTAATAATGTGGGCATTAGTACCAAGGATGTACAATTTCGTATGTGGTATTGTAGCTTGAATCCCATTCTGTATCTGTTAATGTATACACAATGTCAATGGAATCTCCATTTTGAATAGTGTATTGATTCATTGCCATTCCATGGTTCGGTTCTCCTGGGAAAGATGGCATAACATGATTTGACCCTACTGTGAAAAGCCATCCCCAATCTCTTGACCAACCACTGCCGTCATCGTTATACTGATAGGCAACATTTACATTGCTCTGATATCCCATAAAGCTGGTCAAATAGTACACCGTGTCACCGTTAAATACATCTGTTGATTGTTGCCATTGTGGTTGATAATGGCTCTGTGCAGTGTTGAGTGCATCGTACAGTGTCTGACCTGAGTTAACAGTTACAGTATCTACATTCCAAGAAACACCTTCGGTATCATCATAGATGTAATAATTGATTGTAGCTGTGCCTGTTGTAGTTGCAAACGCTGCTGCTGTCATGGTGAATACCATAACGAGTGCAAGTGCTAATACAAGCACTTTTGAGATTA
>CAYTRJ010000169.1:0-2367 GCA_964440185.1 uncultured Faecalimonas sp.
CATACTCATACATTGTCTTATCGTGTTTTTCAATGGCATCCCATTTATTTACAACAATAATAATACCTTTTCCTCTTTCATGAGCAATCCCTGCAATCTTTGCATCTTGTTCTGTGACACCTTCTGTTGCATCGATCACCATTAAAACAACATCAGCACGTTCTACCGCTGTTACTGTACGGATGATACTATATCTTTCTAATTCTTCTTTGATCTTATTTTTTCTGCGAAGTCCAGCCGTATCAATGAAGACATATTCCTTACCATTGTGTTTGATTGCTGTATCAATAGCATCTCGTGTAGTACCAGCTACATTAGAAACAATCACACGATTCTTTCCAAGTAATTTATTTACAATAGAAGACTTTCCTACATTTGGTTTTCCTACAATCGCAATTCTTGGTCTTTCGTCTTCCTCTTCTTCCCCATCATTTTCTGGGAAATATTTTGTTACTTCATCCAGCATATCTCCAATTCCAAGTCTTGATGAAGCTGAAATTGGCATTGGATCACCGATACCAAGGTTATAAAATTCATATACATCTGGCATGAATTTTTCAAAACTATCTACTCTATTTACTACAAGTACAACTGGCTTTCCTGATCTTCTAAGCATATCAGCTACTTTCGAGTCAGAATCTACTAAACCTTGTCTTACATCTGTAATAAACATAATAACATCTGCTGTATCAATAGCAATCTGTGCTTGTTCTCTCATTTGAGATAAAATAATATCTTTACTATCTGGTTCGATTCCACCTGTATCGATTAATGTGAAATCTTTATTCAGCCATGATACTTCTGCATAAATTCTATCTCTTGTCACACCTGGTGTATCTTTAACGATAGAAATCATTTCCCCTGCAAGGGCATTAAATAATGTGGATTTCCCAACATTCGGTCTTCCCACAATTGCTACAATTGGTTTACTCATATTTCTCTCCTATTTATCTTCATTTAAAAATGCATTTACTAAATCTTGTCCGCTTGATTTTACAATATCTACCTCAACTTGTAAAGTTTCTTTTGCTTCATCTAATGTGATGTCATCCAAAAATACATCTTCATCACTACGAAGCATGCTGCATGGTAATATCAGTTTTTCTCCTAATGGTTGATCTTTCAGCTGTGCTATCAGATCTTGTCCCGTGATCAAACCTGTTACTGTAATCTTTTCACCGAAGAAATCATTTCTGATTGGGTATACATGAATCGTAACATTTGGATATTTTTCTTCCAAGCGTTCTGCCATAGATTTAATATATGGATACACAGCCATCCCCGTTACTGTAGAAACCTCAAATTTTCTATCATCCTCTTCTAAATTCTGATATACTTCTTCAAATTCATTCTGTAACAGGCGAACCATTCCTACCCCATTTTCCAATTGCAGATAACCATCATATCGTTCTTCCTCTGGCATTTCTTTTTCTGCAAGAATATACCATTCATCTCCTGCATGAATAAAATGATATCCGTATTCTTCATAAATTTTCTTCTGCCATTTCTCGATAATTGCAAGTACTTCCTCTGCATCTTCTTTTGTGAACGATTCTAGCGGATACAATCCTTCACGATACTTTGTAAGTCCAGCTGGAACAACGGAAACGCTCTGTAAATATGGCAGATATTTCGTTAAATCTGAAATACTTCTCTCTAGTTCTTCTCCATCATTGATTCCCTTACAAAGTACGATCTGTCCATTCATCTGAATACCGCCTTCGTAGAATTTGTCTACCTTTTTCAAAGCATCCCCTGCAAATCGATTATGAAGCATTTTGCAGCGCAATTCTGGATTGGTTGTATGGAATGAAATATTAATTGGTTCCAAATGGTACTGCACAATACGATCCACATCATGGTCGCTCATGTTTGTCAATGTAATATAATTCCCTTGTAAAAACGAAAGTCTGGAATCATCATCCTTAAAATAAAGTGTCTCTCTCATGCCCTTTGGCATCTGATCAATGAAGCAAAACATGCATTTATTTCTGCAGGAACGATATTCATCCATCAAACCTTGTGTAAATGTGATCCCTAGATCATCTTCATAATCTTTTTCAATCTCCAGCTCCCATTGCTCTCCGTCTGGTTTTTCAATAAGAAGCACAAGTTCCTCATCATTTACATAATAATGATAGTCAAATACATCCTCAATTTCACAGTCATTGATACTTAACAGCTTATCACCTGGTTCAATTCCGAGTTCTGCTGCAATACTACCCTCTTCTACTTGTTGTACTATATGTTCATGTTTCATACTAATTTCCTCTGATTTTCCTATTTACTCTATCTTATAATACTAAATTTTGAAGAAAAATGCAATTTATACATTATAATCTTGAATGCATTACCATTTTTTGCTAG
>CAYTRJ010000169.1:2377-3268 GCA_964440185.1 uncultured Faecalimonas sp.
AGAATAAATGTGGCAAAAATTAATCTCATTTTATTGGAGGCACTCATGACAAACATAACATTATTAGAGAAAACACTTCCAACTGCACCGCTTAAGATTGCTGCATTGGATAGCTGCAAAGAACTCGGACAGCGAGTAAATGACTATATTGTTTCTTTCAGACACAAAGCTGCCGAAGAAGATATGGAAGCTGCGAAGATTGCAAATTATAATCTGACTAATTATTTAGTAAGCAGTTCTTGTCCTCGTTTTGGTTCAGGAGAAGCCAAAGGAATGCTTCGCGAATCTATTCGTGGTACAGACCTATTCATCATGGTTGATGTATGTAATCATAGTCTATCATACAAACTAAATGGCTTTACGAACTATATGTCACCAGATGACCATTATCAAGATTTAAAACGTATTATTTCAGCTGCAACAGGCAAAGCACGTCGTATTAACGTCATCATGCCATTCTTATATGAAAGCCGTCAACATAAGCGTACAAAACGCGAATCCCTTGACTGTGCATTCGCTCTGAAAGAATTGATCTCTATGGGTGTTTCTAATATTATCACTTTTGACGCACATGACCCTCGTGTACAGAATGCAATTCCACTAAAAGGTTTTGACAATTTTATGCCTACTTATCAATTTATGAAAGCTTTATTAAAAGCAGAACCTGATTTAAAAGTAGACAAAGAACACTTAATGATCATCAGCCCAGATGAAGGTGCTATGAGTCGTGCTGTATACTTATCAAATGTACTCGGCGTG
Organism: uncultured Faecalimonas sp.; assembly: GCA_964440185.1. Taxonomy (GTDB): domain Bacteria; phylum Bacillota; class Clostridia; order Lachnospirales; family Lachnospiraceae; genus Faecalimonas. The sequence goes on from CAYTRJ010000169.1 coordinate 3,137, forward strand.
GATATGGGTATGTTCTACAAACGACGTGATTACTCTACTATTGTAAATGGTAAAAATCCTATCGTTGCTCACGAATTTTTAGGAGATGACCTAAAAGGGAAGAATGCTATTATCATTGATGATATGATTTCT
>CAYTRJ010000170.1:0-3126 GCA_964440185.1 uncultured Faecalimonas sp.
TTATTCTCTCCTTTTATAGTACAAAAGGGCGCTTGCATACACAAGTCCCCTCTTATGCTTATTTTTTATTTTTAAAACTGTCCTGAATTATACACAAAAGCATCTGGTACATTTTTATCTGGACTGTATGTTTCTAAAATCTTTCCATAACGTTCTCGATAATCATTATCAATTTCCAGCTGTGGGATTACTTTCGTTGCTTCTTCAAAGAAATGCTTTGATCCTCTTCCCATTGCCTGACCTCTAATTGTATGTTTATCAAGTGCGATATCCATAATTTCTGGAAGTTTTCCCATTGCAGCTTCTTTTATAATGATATTTTTTAAATAATCGCTAGAACGATCTTTTGTACTTGCACACAAAATACGAATGGCATGAATGAAATACATCGGCTGATCACCATCGTCATATGGGAAATTTTTTCTCATTTCATTCATTGTATTGATCTGTACTGCTGCATCAAGATTTCCAAATCCAATATCTTCCACCGAAATTGTCAATAATCTTCTCCATAACTTTTCCAAATAAACAGGACCAGATACATATAATTCATATGCATACTGACATGCTTCTTCTACCATTGCACGACGAATCGATTTCTGCAGACAAGAAACGATTTCATCTGTTGCAAATCCATTTTTTGTTTTTGATGCTGCCCAAATATTAAATGCTCCCATTTTATCTTTCTCCTTTTTCTTTGTAAAGTTCAATCAATTCAAGTACTAACGTTTTTAATGTTTCTGAAGCCATTAACTGATCCTCTGCATGTATCATCAAAAGACAACTTTGAGGTTCTCCTGTTTCCATTTCTGTCTGAAGCAATTCAAAATGACCTCCATGTGCTTCTGTAAAATTCTGATCACCTTCTGTAATTTTTTCCTCTGCTTCATCAAATTTTCCTTGTTTTGCAAACTGCAAAGCTTCCATATAACAGGATTTCGCCATACCTGCATAGGAAATGATCAGCATGGCACTTTCCGCCATTTTTTCTATTTTTTCCATCCTCTAGTCCTATCCTTCAAGTAATCCAATTGCAAAATCAAGAGCTTTATCACCATCTGCCATTGCATAAATACGTGGTTCTACACTTGCAACTGGAATATTTAACTGTTGTTTCAAACTATCTACAGCAAATCTAAGCTGTGGACCCACCAGACAAACATCCCATTTTCCAACTTCATCTTTCACTGCTGAACTTGGAACTGCAGTAATTGTCAACTCCATATTTCTTCTAGACGCTGCTTCTTTCATTTTTTTCACTAAAATTGAACTTGACATTCCTGCATTACAACATAATAAAATTTTCATGATTCTCTCCTTTCATTTTAACTCCGGCCAATAGCCTTTATTTGCTTTTATCAAATCATCTAGTATTTGCTTTGCTATCTTCGCACTTGGAACAGTCTTAGAAAGTGTTAATGCTTGCCACAATTTGTGATAGCTTCCTTCTATCCATGCGTCTACAGTCAACTTCTCAACTGCTACCTGTTCTTCCATCAATCCTTTTTGAAACATTGGGATTTTTCCGATACGAAGTGGCTCATATCCATCTTTTCCGACAATACAAGGAATTTCTACCATTGCATCTGATGAGAAATTCTCAATTGCACCATTGTTTTCAACAATCAAGAGCATTCGTTCTTGTGTATTAAATGCAAGTGCCGTTGCCAGATCAACAATAAACAATGCATGAATTCCTATTTCTAATGATGTGTCCTTGGCTGTTCCTTTTTCAGCAATTCTGGCACATTCTCCAAATACTCGTTTTTCTCTTCCATCCATTACTTGATTGGCTCTCGTATAATTAGGATCTGTATGTGCCACCATATCATCCGGATAAAGATAATACTGTAAATAAGAACTAGGAACCATCGTCGGATCAACAGCGATCAAATCCTTTACTTTTTTGGCTGTTTCATACCAGCTCGAATCTGTATAATCAGAAATCTGATCTTCTAACGGACAATTACCATGAAGCAACTCGTGTGCTATCAATTGATCAATATATTCATTTCCCTTTTTATCTTTTACGGATGTCCACCAGCCAAAATGATTCAATCCAAAATATCGAACATCGATTTCTTTTCTATCTTGAAATCCAAGTATTTTTGCAATACTCTGTTCCATACCAATTGGCATATCACAAATATTGATCACTCTTGAATTCGGACGTAATCTTCTACATGCTTCTGCAACAATTGAAGCAGGATTCGAATAATTTAACATCCAACAATTCGGAGAATACTTTTCCATGTAATCAATATTTTCCAATACTCCTCCTATTGACCTCATCCCATATGCAATCCCACCTGGTCCACATGTTTCTTGTCCAACCACTTGATATTTTAATGGAATTTTTTCATCTAATTCACGCATCGGAAGTCCGCCAACACGAATATGTGCCAGACAAAAATCAACATCTGTATATGCCTCTTCTGGATTTGTTGTTGCAATATATTCAATCGAAGGATCTTTTTCTTTTATAATAATTTCACAAGCTTTTGCCAATCGATTCTGACGTTCCTCATCATTATCATATAATTTAATTGCCCGCAAAGGCAAACGCTTCAGATTGTCTAAAAGCATTAAAATAATCTCTGGGGTATATGTACTCCCTCCACCTGCAATCACAACTGAAAATTTATTTTTCATAATAGTTCTCCTTATTTGTGAAAATGCAGATTTTTTACAAATTTCTACCAATTAAGAAATCTCGGTAAAATCTGAAATTCTAATTAATGTATCAATAAAATCTTTTTCTGTTTCCGTATCTGAAAGCATACTGATAAACGACTGTTTCAATGCCATATGTTTAAAAAATTGAAACAATACGCTAATTTGTTCATTTCTTCTCTGTTCCATCGCAAGAAGAAAGACCAATTGAATTTCTTTTTTATGTATACGAATTGGTTGTTTTAACACAGCAACTCCAATTGCTGTCTTTTTAGCAAAATTCATAAGCGGATGTGGAATCATAAACCAATCACCTATATTGGTTGGATAATTTTTTTCCCTCTGAAGGACATCTTCGACATATTCTTGTGTATGGTCCAAACACCCCTCTTTTTCCAATGCATCCGACAATTTCCAAATTACTTCTTCAAATGCTACCTTTTCATGAAAAAA
>CAYTRJ010000171.1:0-3097 GCA_964440185.1 uncultured Faecalimonas sp.
ACAATGGGAGTTACATCCTTAGCAGCAAATAAGACAACAACATTAACAATTGCAACAAAAGAAAACCATACTTATAAGGTATATCAGCTATTAAAAGGTGATGTATCTGAACTAATGGATGGAAGTGGGAAACTTTCTAATATTGAAAAAGGGTCATCATTAAAAAATGCAGAAAATGTATCTGCAGAGACAATTGTTGAAAGTTTGAAAGACAAAGAACAGGGAGAATTAGGAAATGCTGCATTCTCGTATATTGACAATAGCAAACCAGTAAATACGATTACAGGAAATGGCACACAACAATCTGTTACAGTTGAGGAAGGCTATTATGTAGTGACAGATGAACATACTAATTCTCCAGAAGTAGGAACATTTGATCCAGTTTCACGTTATTTAGTTGCTGTTGTAGGACCAACTACAATGGAACCGAAAGTGATAAAAGAACCTGTGTTTGACAAAAAAATCATTGATACAGATAAAAATGCCCCAATCGATGGAGAACTTGGAAAAACTGATACAGCAGCTATCGGTGATACAATTGAATATGAAGTATCTGGTGTAGTTCCAGAACATGAAGGGTATGCATATTATTATTACGTTGTAAATGATACTCTTTCAAAAGGATTAACATTAGATGAAAATTCATTTAACGTAAAGATTGGAAATACTAGTTTAGTAAAAGGAACAGATTATTTTGTTTATATAACAAATAATGCAGATGGAACAACAACATTTAAATTAGGTTTTGCAAATATCAAAGCATATAAGGCGGATGAAAAAATTTCTGTAAAATATAATGCGGTTGTAAATGAAAATGCTGTTATTGGAACAGATGCAAATACGAATACTGTAAAATTAGAGTATTCAAATAATCCAAATGTATCAGAAAAGAATGATGAAAAACCAGGTTTACCATCTTCAAATATACCTACCGGCACAACACCAAATAAAGTAACAAAAACATATGTTACAGAATTGAAATTACTAAAAGTTGATGGAGAAGGAAATAAACTGACAGGTGCAGAATTTACTTTGGTAGGTACTAATTTAACAAAAATTAAATTCACTACAGGGGATTCTTATGAAGCAAATGAAAATGGTGAATATTGGAAGTTAAAAGACGGTACTTATACAAAAGAAGATCCAAACACAGAAGGTATGGATCAATCGAAATATGAAAGTGTAACAACTAAATATAAAAAAGTAATTGTGGTAACTGCACAGGAAAATAACATGGGCAATAAGAATGTAACAGCATTTGTGGATGAAAATGGTTATATTCAGTTTACAGGGCTTGATGCAGGTGAGTACATATTAAAAGAAACAAAGACACCAGTTGGCTACAATACAATTGCAGACATTAAATTTACAATCAGTGCAACACAAAATGGTGCAAATGACATGGAAGGTGGAAATATTCAGTGGAGTTCTAATAATGAACAGTTAAAACTTAATGGTAATACATTTGAAATTACTGTTGTAAATAGAACAGGAACAGTTCTTCCAAGTACTGGTGGTATTGGTACAACTATGTTTTATGTAATAGGTTCAATTCTTGTACTAGGAGCTGTTGTTATTTTAGTTACCAAGGGCAGAATGAAAATGAATAAATAGTTTATAAAATGCTGTATTGGCGGAAATAAGATTTGCTGCCGATACAGCAATAAGGAGAATTTTGAGATGAAAAAACAGATGTCAAATATAATATTGATCATAATATTAATCGCAGGTTTGTCCTTATTGCTGTATCCAACATTTAGTGATTATTGGAATTCAATTTATCAATCGAGAGCAATCGATTCTTATGAGGATGTTGTGGGAAGTTTAAGTGAGGAGATTTATGAAGAAATAAGAAATAAAGCAATTAAATATAATCAGATACTTGCATTTAAAGAACAAAATTTTGATTTGAATGAAGAGGAATTGAGTGAATACATGAAACAATTGAAAATGGAAGGCAGTGATGTAATTGCAAGTATCGAAATACCTAAAATTAATTGTGAATTACCTATCTATCATGGAACAGATGATAATATCTTACAGGTAGCTATTGGACATTTGACAGGCTCATCACTTCCTATTGGTGGGAATGATACACATTGCGTTCTCACAGGACACAGAGGATTACCTTCCGCAATGTTGTTTAGTAAATTAGACCAAATGGAAGAGGGAGATTTTTTTGTTTTACGAACACTTAATGAGGAAATTACTTATGAGGTAGATAAAATATCAATTGTTTTACCAAGTGACATAAATGAATTAAAAATCGAAGAGGGTAAAGATTTATGTACATTGCTTACATGCACACCATATGGTGTTAACTCTCATCGTTTGTTGGTTCGTGGCCACCGGATTGAAAATGCAGAAACTCAGCAAATTCGAGTTAGTGCTGATGCATATGAAATAGAACCGATTATCATTGCACCATTTTTTGCTGCAATTTTATTATTGCTGTTGGCAATATGGATGATGGCGAGGACAAAGAAAAATAGAGGTGATATGTATGAGAAAAAAGAGCAAAAATCATAGAAAGATATGGATTTTTATGCTTCTTATATTAATAAGTGTTTCAAATTCGAAAATGCAAGTAAATGCAGCAAATTGTGCAATAGATATGAATAAAAAGGGCTCGATAACAATTGAGTTAAAAGCGGAGAATAAAGTACTTACAGAAGGAGAGTTCACTCTATATCAAATAGCAGATATTATTGAGGAGCATGGAAAGATCAATTATCAATATATAAATGGATTTGAAGAATGTGGGGTTAGCATTGTAAATCTTGATGAGAGTGGTTTGGCGATGGAGTTTGAAAAGAAAATTTCATCGTACTCTGATAAAACAACACAGAAAGTAAGTGAAAACGGAAAAATTGAAAACAAGTGAATTCATATATCAAAAATATGTTTACACAGGATTTTATGCTGAATCGCATTTATGTAAAAGGTGAAGTATCAAATTGCAAATATCATACATCTGGGCATATTTATTTTTCTTTGAAAGATGAATCGGGTGCCATTGCGTGTATCATGTTTGCAGGACAGCGTGCGGGACTTGGATTTCGTATGCAGGATGGACAGCAAGTGATCGTCCTAGGAG
>CAYTRJ010000172.1:0-3090 GCA_964440185.1 uncultured Faecalimonas sp.
TAAACTTCAAATCCTTGAGCAACTGCCTTATCCCATGAACGACTTCCTTCATAAAGACCAATAATAACGTTGCATCCGGATTCCTTTGCATTTAACGCATGTGCATGGCCTTGACTTCCGTAACCAATCACTGCAATTGTTTTTCCTTCTAATAACGATAAGTTACAATCCTCTTGATAATAAATATTTGCCATATGTATCTCCTCCTAAAAATATATTAATCTTCCGAGTCCCAAACTCCTTCAGAACCCCTTGACAACCCTGTAATTCCTGTACGAGCAAGTTCAAGTATCTCATATCCGGACATCAACTCTAAAAATGCCTTTACCTTCGAGCGCGTTCCTGTCATCTCCAGCATTAGCGAATTTTGCTCAACATCTACGATTTTCGCTCTGAAAATATCAGCCACTGCAATGATTTCACTTCTCTGTGCTGCATCTGCTTTTACCTGCAGCATGATCAATTCTCTGCAAACTGATTTCCCATCTTCTAAAATCTTGATGCTTACTACATCTTCTAACTTAGCAAGCTGCTTCTCAATCTGGCTTAAAATCTGTGTATCACCAGTTGCCACAACAGTAAGTCTTGTCAAGCTTTTATCCATTGTTGTTCCCGATGTAATGCTGTCGATGCTGTATCCCCTTCTACTAAAGAGACCAGCGACGCGGCTTAAAAGCCCTGCGTTATTATTAACTAGTAACGAAAACACTTGTCTTCTCATAACATCCCTCGTCTTTCTATTTTTGGTTTTAAAAAACAGAGTGCGTTCTGTTTTTATATCATAACAATCGCAACTCTGTTTGTCAATACTTTTTCTTATCCTTTTTGCGCTTCAATCTGTTCTGCCAAGTCATTTAAGTATACCCAGCGTTCCATTTTTTCCTCCAAAGCTTTCTCTGCCTTTTCCTTTTCTGCAACAATCTCTGATAATTTTGCAGAATTTGTCGCATTTGCCATCATATCTGCATCCAATGCTTCAATTTTATCTTCCAGCGCAGCAATATCTTCATCAATTGTATCGTATTCTTTTTGTTCCTTATAGGAAAATTTTAATTTAGTTGGTTGGTTTTGCTTCCAGTCTTTCCCAGAATCTTTCTTTTTAGGCTCTGTCACTGGTTGATTCATTACTTCTTCGCGAAGTCTCGTTTCCAAATAATCGGTGTATCCACCTTCGTATTGTTTTAAATTTCCATTTCCATCAAATGCAAAAATACGTTCTGCCAGATTATCCAAAAAATAGCGGTCATGCGACACCGCAATCACAATACCTGCAAACGAATCCAAATAATCTTCTAAAATTGTTAAGGTTGGAATGTCCAGATCATTGGTTGGCTCATCTAAAATCAGTACATTTGGCGATGACATCAGAACTTTGCAAAGATATAGTCGACGCTTTTCTCCACCAGACAATTTTCCAATTGGTGTATACTGCATATTCCCATCAAACAAAAAGCGCTCTAACATTTGTGATGCTGTAATACGTCCGTCCTTTGTCGGTACATATTCTGCCACATCTTTAATATAATCAATAACACGTATATTCTCATCCATATTCTCTGCTTCTTGAGCAAAATATCCGATCTGGATCGTATCTCCAATTTCAATCGTACCTGAATCTGGTTCTACTCGTCCTGTAATCATCTTAACTAAAGTTGATTTTCCACATCCATTCGGTCCAATAATTCCAAGACGCTGATTTTTTAACACAATGTATTCAAAATCTTGAATCAGAACCTTCTCTCCATAACTTTTTGAAACATGATGTAATTCAATCGTCTTTTTCCCCATACGAGTACCAATGGATTCTAATTCTACGACAGCGTCACGAACCGGCGCCACTCCATTTTTCAAAGCCTCTAAGCGCTCTAATCTAGCTTTTTGTTTTGTAGTTCTAGCTCGGCATCCACGTTTTGCCCATTCCAATTCCATGCGAAGCACACTTTGACGCTTTCGCTCTGTTGCAAGTTCCATCTCTTCTCGCTGCGCTTTCAATTCTAGAAATTCTGAATAGTTCGCTGTATAGCCATATAATTTCCCATGGCTGATTTCCAGAATCTTATTTGTAACACGATCTAAAAAATAACGGTCATGGGTTACCATAATCACTACGCCTTTAAATTTATTCAAATAATCTTCCAGCCACATCGCCATTTCATTGTCAATATGGTTGGTAGGCTCATCTAAAATCAATACATCTGCTGGATTCACAAGAGTTCGAGCCAATGCAACACGCTTCTTTTGTCCACCAGATAAATGCGCAATATCCTCATCATGATCAAAAATTCCCAGTTTATTTAGTACTGTTCTCGCTTCCACATCATGATTTCCATCGGAAACATAAGAAAAGACTGTAGCTCCTTCTGGAAATTCTGGATTCTGCGGCAAATAGGTTATACGAAGCCCATTTTGTCTGATAATCTGCCCTTCATCCGTCTCTTCTAGTCCTGCAATCATCTTCAATAATGTGGTTTTTCCCGTCCCATTGATTCCGATGATCCCAATCTTGTCACCTTCATGAATCCCATAAGAAACATCATCAAAAACTTTCTTTGCTCCATATAGCTTACTTACATGCTCAATATTTAATATATTCATGTTTTATATCTTTCCTTCTTCTTTCAAATGTCTTAATAATCCTTCGCAGCCTTCTAACACATCATCGTATGTAATATCAAAGTTTCCCGTATACCAAGGGTCAGCAATAGATTGTCCTGGTCGGTCTGTAAAATCTAATAATTTGTACACTTTATGGTCTGGATCTTGTCCTATGATGTACATCAGATTACGCACATTATTTGTATCCATCACAATCAAATAATCGTAATTTTCATAATCTTTCTTTGTTACTTGCACTGCTCTGTGGTCTTCACATGGAATACCTACTTCTCTTAATTTTCGACGTGTTCCATGGTGAACACCATTTCCAATCTCTTCGCGGCTTGTTGCTGCGGAATTAATATAAAATTGGCCTGTAAGATTGTGTTCGCGCACAAGGTGCTTGAACACCATTTCGGCCATGGTGCTACGGCAGATGTTGCCGTGGCAGATGAATAATACTTTTGTCATAATTTTTTGTTACCTTTCTATGCC
>CAYTRJ010000173.1:0-3062 GCA_964440185.1 uncultured Faecalimonas sp.
CTTTTTTTATCGCACCTACAATTTCTCCATTTTTACACATCTGCTGAATTCTGCGAACTGAAATGCCCCTCTGTAAAGCTGCTTCATTAACACTTATATATTCCATTCCGGCACCTCCTGTAGTGTTTCTTTCTTCTATTATATCCATGTAAACGAAATTTATCAATAATATATTTCGTTTTAAACATTATTTACGAAACATAAAATCATATTATTTCGTCTAATTTCCAGCACCAAACGATGCTACATCAAATCTATTACATCAAATAAAACATTTAGTAAAGATTCTTTAGTGGCATATGTTTCATCACAAAATTTACCATCAATTGAATATTTCCATTTTTTAGTTTTGGGATTACAATACAATACTAACAAATGATCTTTGATTTTCAAATACCTATTTTGATTCTTTGATACTTTCCATTCACGTTTAAGGAAAGTTTCTCGTCTGGCTTCTTTATTTTTTAATTCCTGCTCTCGTTTCTTAGCCTTCTCTATATCGCCTTCCATCTTTCCTGCACATACACACCCTACTTTTAGAGTTCGATAATCTGGATGTTGCATAAAATGAACATAGCGTATAATTTGATGACCACACATTTCACAGATTCCTACCGGCTTACCCAAATCAGTTATTTTCACACATTGCCACCCTGTTTTTGGCACATTATCTCTTAACCATAAATTATCAGAATCTACATTGGGCGTATTCATAGATTCCTCTACTGGAGCAACAGCTATCTCCTTTTTTTCCTGATTACTCACTTGAGCGTTCAAAAAATCTACAGAAATATCTCTTTCACTGGAAAATTTATCGAATTTAATTTTGTAGCTCTGATTATTTTTCCCAAATCCAACAATTTCACCTTCGCCAAATGCTGGATGAACAACCTTATCTCCAACTTTTTTCATTTCCTTTTTGTTTATATACTCTATTCTTTTTGTCGAGCTAAGTTCTAACGCCTGTTGAATATCTTTTGAAATGTTACCGACAGAAATATAATTCTCTTCGCCAATTTCCTGTAAAAAACGAGATGGAATCTTTTGCGTTCCGTTTTGTGCAAACCCTTCGCTGTCTAACATCGTAAGACTCTTTTCGGCTCTCGTAATTGCCACATAACACAGACGTCGTTCTTCTTCCAAACCATATTCTCGTCGTTCTTCAATGGTTTTTGTGGAAGGAAATATCCCTTCTGACATTCCTACGATAAATACATTTGGAAATTCTAATCCTTTAGCCGCATGTATGGTCATTAATTTTACTTTATCGCCTTCTTCATTATCATTATCATTTGCCTGCAACGAAATCTGATTGATAAATTCCTTTAATGTAACTTCTTCTCCATAATTTTTTTCATACTCAGCTGCAATTCTCTTAAACTCTGTAAGGTTCTCAAATCTTTCCATATCCCCTAATTCACGGATATATTTTTCATATCCACTGAAAAGGCAAATATTTTCCACACTTTCTTCAACGGTATTCTCTTCTTCTCGCACACGCAGTTCATCTATTGCACGAATAAATTCTCTAGCATTACATCCCTTGAACACTGGATCATCAATATTCTTTTTTAAAGTTGTGTATAAAGAATCTCCTTGCTCTCGTATTAACTGAAGATGCTGCATTTTCACTCGTCCAAATTTTCGACGAGGTTTATTTACAATTCGTTTAAATGACACATCATCATCAAATGCGACTACTCGTAAATAAGCCAGTATATCTTGAATTTCCATTCGCTGATAAAACTTTACACCACCATAGATTTCATAAGGAATACCACATTCTGTAAATTTCTTTTCTATGATGCGTGAGAGAAATCCCGAACGATACAAAACAGCAAAATCAGAAAACTTCCACGAATCTTTTTTCTTCATATTTTGAATACATTCCACAATTTTTTCTGCTTCCTCATACTCCGTTTTCATATGGTAACGATATACTTTTTTACCATTTTGATTTTTTGTAAACAAATCTTTCTTCAAACGGAAGACATTTTTCTCTATTAATGCATTGGCACAAGTTAGAATTTCCGGAGTGGAACGATAATTTTGATTCAGGAAAATAGTTTTTGTACCATCATGACACTTGTCAAATTCAACGAGTAATTTTACATCGGATCCGCGCCATTCATAAATATTTTGATCCGGATCACCAACAATCATTAAATTCTTATGTTTCCCGGATAACAAGTCAATAAGTTCCATTTCCGTTTTTGAACTATCTTGAAACTCATCCACTTGAATATAATTCAGTCTGTCTTGCCATTTGCGCAAAACGTCAGGGCACCTTTTAAATACATCCAAAGCAAAATACATCAAATCACTAAAATCCATTGCGAAGATCTGCTTTTGCCTTTGCATGTATTCCTCAATAATCTGATCATCCGTTGTGTTTATGTATTTCATGATTTGACATTTTTCAGTGCTGCACATTTTTTCTACATATTGCCGTTTTGCTTTTACTTCAATAATCTTCTGAACAATTTTTTCAAAACTTGCATGATCTAGCTTCAGTTCCATCTTCTGATAAATATCACCCAAGATTGCTTTCTGCTGTGAAGTGTCAATAATCTGAAATTCTTTTGGATAAAAAATCTTTTCCACGTCTTCTCGCAATACTTTCAAGCAGAATCCATGATAAGTGCATATGAGTGATGTATCATGTTCATCACCAATCAATGCACGAATACGTCTTTTCATTTCACCTGCAGCTTTATTAGTGAATGTAACACAGAGAATATTTGCTGGATCAATTCCATATTCCTTTACCAAATATACGTACCGGCTTACCAGTAACTTTGTTTTTCCACTTCCTGCACCAGCAATCACTCTTAAAAATCCTTCTGTTTCTCGTACAGCTTCATATTGTTTATCATTCAATTCATCAATATAATTCATACTGTTTTTTTCCCTTATCGTAAATCTTATCTTATAAAACATCACAGAAATATGTTCTCATCTGCATTATTCTCCCATTTTATCCATCCAATGATCATACGCTTCCTCGTAACCATATTCATAAGCCTCCCAGCTATCTTCTCCAAATTCATCATATGCAAAAT
>CAYTRJ010000174.1:0-3055 GCA_964440185.1 uncultured Faecalimonas sp.
GACCAGCTGGACCTCCTCCTACGATTACAATATCATATGATTTCATATTTCTGCCTCCTCTTCTTATAAACGATCTTTATTAGTTCCCACAATAATTTCAGAGCCTTTTCCTGTCTTAGTAATCTCAGACATATCAACTCCTAATTCTCTTGCCAGAATTTCCATCGTTCTTGGTGAACAGAAACCTGATTGACAACGTCCCATACCTGCTCTTGTTCTACGTTTCACTGCATCTAATGAACGAGCTCCTAGAGGTCGTCTGATTGCATCAACAATTTCACCTTCTGTTATCATTTCACATCGGCAAATAATATTTCCATATGCTGGATTTTCTTTAATTAATGCTTTTCTTTCTTCTAAAGATAAGTTTTCTGGATTTAAAATATTTTTTCTAGTTGCAACGAAATCTTCTTTTTCTTCCAATCCCATCAAATCTTTCAAAATATTTGCTACCATCTCACCAATTGCTGGTGCGCTTGTTAAACCTGGCGATTCAATGCCTGCACAATCAATGAAGCCTTTTGAATCTTCCACTTCGCCAATAATAAATTCATGATTATCTTCATGTGCACGAAGTCCTGCAAAAGATGTGATCACTTGACGATATGGAATATCTTTTACATTCAATCCTGCTTTTGAAATAACATCTGCAAGACCAGCTGCTGTTGTATTTGTTCCTTCTTTATCTTCAATATCAACTGCCGTAGGACCAAGTAATAAGTTACCATGAATAGTAGGTGATACTAAAATTCCTTTTCCTAATTTGCTTGGAAGCGCAAAAATTGTTTTACTAACATGATTTCCTGCCGTCTTATCAAGTAGACAATAGTCTCCGCGTCTAGGTGTAATGTGAATTTTCTTTTCACTAACCATATTATGGAATTTATCTGCATACACACCAGCTGCATTGACAACATATTTTGTTTCGAATGAGCCTTGGTTTGTAAGTAATTCAAATCCACCATCTATTTTCTTAATATCAAGCACTTCTGTATTGAATTTGAAGTCAACACCATTGACATTTGCATTTTCAGCTAATGCAATATTCAAATGAAATGGACAAACAATTCCACCTGTTGGTGCATAAAGCGCAGCGTAACATTCTTCTGAAATATTTGGTTCCATTTCCAGCAATTCATCTTTATAAATGATTCGAAGATCTTTTACGCCATTCTTTACACCTCTTTCATAAAGTGCTTCCAAATTTGGCATATCTTCTTCTGCTCGGCAAATAACAAGAGACCCATTTCTTTTAAATGGAAAATCCAATTCTCTCGAAAGTGCTTCCATCATTTCATTTCCACGTACATTTAATTTTGCCATCAGCGAGCCATTTGCAGCATCAAATCCTGCATGCACAATTGCGCTGTTTGCTTTTGATGTACCACAACATACATCATCTTCTTTTTCTAACACACATACATTTGCTTTATATCGAGATAATTCTCTTGCAGAAGCAGCTCCTGATACACCGCCTCCAATAATAATTACATCATACATTTTCAAGTGCCCCCTTAAAACAGCTGAGCCGAGCCCAGATACACAGTATCGCAAGCTCGACTCGCCTTCATAATTTGCTTAATCCTATGCCCAAGGAATTGCTCCATATAATAATACAGCTACAACTGCACCAATGATTGGTCCAACAAGTGGTACGATTGCGTATCCCCAATTTGAACTTCCTTTTCCTTGAATTGGTAAAACTGCATGTGCGATACGAGGTCCGATATCACGTGCTGGATTCAAAGCGTAACCTGTCAATCCACCTAAAGACATACCAATTGAAACGATAATTCCGAATACTACGAAGTTTCCTAAACCACCAGCAATGCCTTCGATTTGTGCCATACCTTTAATAGCAAATACTAAAACAAAAGTAGCAACCGCTTCACAGAAAATATTTCTTGGAAGGTTTGGAATAGAAGGGCCAGTAGAGAATACACCTAATTTTGATCCAGGATCTGGAGTTGCATCAAATTGATCTTTAAACATCAAATAAACAATAACTGCACCTACAAAAGCTCCTGCAAATTGAGCGATGATATAACCTGGTACCATTGCCCATGAAAAACTTCCATCAAGTGCTAATGCTAATGTTAAAGCAGGGTTAAATGAAGCACCAGAAGCTTTTCCAAAGATACATGCAGGAATCATAACTGCAAGTCCCCAAGCTAATGTGATCTGAACAGATCCTCCACCTTTCATACCTGATTTATTTAAGTTAACGTTTGCAACTACACCATCTCCAAGAATGATAAGCATCATAGTTCCTAAAAATTCTGCCAAATATGGTAACATATAGGTTTCCCCCTTTTCTAATCAATTCATCGAATCGCTGTTTCTTTAGTCTTCTTTTGCCCAACCTTCAGCGTATTTCACTGCTTTGTTCCAACCTTTAACCTTCTTAGCTCTTTCTTCATCACTAATAGCTGGTTTGAATGTAGCATCAATTGCCCAGTTCTTAATAACATCTTCTTTGCTTGCCCAATATCCAACTGCTAAACCTGCTAAGTAAGCAGCACCCATAGCTGTTGTTTCTACACATACTGGACGGTTAACTGGTGCATTGATAATATCTGCTTGTGTTTGCATCAAGAAGTTATTGATACTTGCTCCACCATCAACTTTTAATGCTGCAAGTTCAATGCCTGAGTCAGCTTTCATTGCTGTTAATACGTCATTTACCTGATAAGCTAATGATTCAAGTGTCGCACGTATAATATGATATTTATTAACACCACGTGTAATACCAACAATTGTTCCACGTGCATATTGATCCCAATGAGGTGCTCCAAGTCCTGTAAATGCAGGAACTACGTAACATCCATTTGTATCTTTTACTTTCTTCGCCATATATTCTGAATCTGGTGAAGAGTCGATAATTCTCATTTCATCACGTAACCATTGAACTGCTGCGCCCGCTACGAAAATAGAACCTTCTAAAGCATAATTTACTTTTCCGTCGAGTCCCCATGCAATTGTTGTTACTAATCCATTGTTAGAAAATACTGGTTTTTCACCTGTATTCATTAATAAGAAACATCCTGTTCCATAT
>CAYTRJ010000175.1:0-3038 GCA_964440185.1 uncultured Faecalimonas sp.
ATATCTTCAAGTTCAAACTGAACAGGTGGTGTAACAACATGAGGATCCCGGCGTGCTTCGATTCGTTCATTTAAAGCTAAATTTCGTTCTGCCATACTGTCACCTCGCTACATTTTGGAAACAATATTCGCAAAATCGATATTCAGCATAGGAATTGCACCATATCTTCCTGAAATATAGCCTTTTCCAAAATTATCATCTTTTCTGATATTTTTTATCTCAGCCAGCGAATATAATTCGGTTGAGCGATCCTCTTCATTCATTTCCGTAAACCATATCTGGTCTCTTCTGAATAAATCTAAATTCAAAAGACCCGTTTCATGTGTCGTAAAGAAAATCTGTGAAAAATTATCACTTTCTAAGTTCATAAATAATTTAATCAGCTCGAACACTAATGCCTCATGCAATCCTGCTTCCAGTTCATCACATATAAGCACTTTCCCATTCACGATGATATCCAATAATGGACACAGCAATCCAAACAACTTTTTGACTCCTGTAGACTCTTCCTGCATTAAATCAGTTTCGAATCCATCATATATCACTTTAGCAGTAATGGAATCTACTTTGCCTTGTAATATAACATTCTTAAATTCTGCTGATAAAAATGCGGGCAACTGATCTTCTTCCATTTTTTGCTGATCAATGTTTACCTCTATATCTCTTAAACCAATTTTAAGATCTTGCATAAACGTGATAACTGCATGTTTTACATTTTCATTTGTATTCATCTGATATAAAGAATACTGCATCCAATTATCTTGATTATTAGATCCGTAAATCACTAATTCATCACAGAAAAATTTATATGCTAATTCTACTTCAACTACTGAACTAAAGTTTGCTGCACACGATAATAATAAGCGATTAGGCTTTAAAACATCCTTACATGTGGATAATTTTCCTCTAAATTTACTTCCTGTTGTAAATTTTTCACCTTTTCGTTCAAAAATCTTTGCTTGACGGCCATTTGGGAAAAAATACAAATATTCTTCTTCTACAAGCATATTTTTCAAGGTAAATCCAAATACATATCGTGTGTCTTTTGTCACAAACTGCATTCGATATGTACTTTCTTTTTCAAAACCATCCAATTTATGCGGTGTTTGTCGTATTCCCTGTCCTGGTTGGTGATTGATGCTGTTCATAACCAACATTTTGACGAAGCTGATCGCATCGATGAAATTACTTTTTCCTGAACCATTTGCTCCATATATGACAGCTGATTTAAGAATTCTATGACCTTCAAATTCTTTTGTTTTTTCCTCATAAGTTGTGTCACTGCCAGCTAATGCAGAAAACAGTATTTCTTCTCGAATTGACTTATGATTTGTACAAGAAAATTCAAGCAACATATTCTTTCCCTCCTTTTCACGACCATCTTATCACATGCATTGCATTTTAACAAGCGTTTTTGTGCTATTTCACACAAATCCTTTATCTAAATTACATTTTTATGCATTTAATATTTTCATAAAGATAAGCATACACTGATATCATATACAATATTTTTCAGATATATACTTACATTACAACAACGCTTCCAATTTCTTTCGTTCTTCCACATCCTCTGGTTTCGTACTCATCAGAGAATATAGTTTCAGACTCTTATCAAACTTATCTTTAAATGGAATAATAATATTTCCATAAAACAAAAGACCTTCTCCTTCACCAGAATTTGTTACATAGGACAACTGATATGGTGAAATATTGAGCTGCTTTGCTAAAATCTGCCTGTCACCTGCTGCCTGATTGAGCATCAATATGAAATCACTGTTCTCAAAAATGTTTTCAATCTCACGACTGGCAAGCAGATCTTTAATATTCTGTGTAATTCCAGTTGGAATGCCTCCCCACTTACGGAACCGCTTCCAGATTTCTACGGAATACGCTGCTGTCTGTTCTTCTTTCAAAAGCAGATGGAATTCGTCAATGTAATATCTGGTAAATTTATGCTCATTTCGATTGATCGTCACACGATTCCAGACCTGATCCTGCACAATAAGCATTCCAAGCTTTTTTAACTGCTTCCCAAGCTCTTTAATATCGAAACAAACAATACGATTATTCAGTTCTACATTGGTCTGATGATTAAATACTTTTAAGGATCCATTTACATAGATTTCAAGAGCTGTCGCAATTCTCTGTGCCTGTGGTTCTTTCTGCTTTCTAAGGCAATCATACAAATCACCGAGAACTGGCATATTCTCTGGCTTTGGATCTGCAAAATATTTCTGGTAGACCAGTGGAAGGCAACGGTCGATCACCGATTTTTCTTCCGCCTCGATTCCATCCCGACTTCCCATGATCAACTCACACAGGGATAAAATAAAATCTGACTTTACACCAAGCGGATTATCATCATCGGAATAATCCATATTGATATCCATTGGATTGATATAATCCTTACTTGTCGGTGAAATGTGGATTACCTGTCCACCAAGAGCGTGAACAAGCGGATAATATTCTCCCTCCGGATCTCCAATGATAATATCGTCCTGTGTAACAAAGAATGCATTGGTTATCTCTCTTTTCGCTGCAAAAGATTTACCGGATCCCGGTGTACCAAGGATCAGACCATTTGGATTTTTCAGTTTCTTTCGGTCCACCATGATCATATTGTTGCTCAGTGCATTCAGACCATAATAGAGTGATTCTCCCGGCATAAACAACTCCTGTGTTGTGAATGGGACAAAGATTGCTGTACTTGTAGTGGTAAGTGCCCGTTTGATCGGCACATGATTCATCCCCAACGGAATACTGCTCATAAGTCCTTCTTCCTGCTGATAATCCAGTCTTCTCAGCACACAGTTATATTTCTGCGCAATACCAGCAGTCTGGAAAATCGCATTTTCTAACGCCTGCTTCGTTTTTGCTGTATTTAAAAAGAGCGCTGTTACTAAAAACATACGCTCATTTCGTGACTGCAGATCCTCCAGAAGTCTTTTCGCTTCTCCTCCATAAGTATTGAGATCCGATGGGATGATATCCATATCATATCCTGATCGAACTGCTTTTTTCTGTTCTTCAATTTTCAT
>CAYTRJ010000176.1:0-3028 GCA_964440185.1 uncultured Faecalimonas sp.
AAAACCTATGAGGTGGTGGTTTAATGGGTGTTGAATGGGTAATGTATCTGCAAAGCCAGATATTCTCACGAATCAAGAATGAATTTTCCGAAAAACTAAAGACAAAATACAAAATGACAGCAAGCAATTTTTCGACCGTTGGCAGTAGCGATACACCAGCGGTTTTCCCTTTTGTTTATGTTCAAATGCTACCTTTTGCCGAACAGGGAAGAAACTTAGAAGGAACAGGAATAAATGCGGTATTGGCTACATTTCAGATTGATGTTACCGATAACAAATCGCAAGCAAGGGCAAAAGAAATTGCTTTTGAAATCTTAAGGATAATGAAAGGCATGGGGTTTGAGGTGACCGCTATGCCTAATTTTGAAGATACATCAGATACACACCGAAGCACCGCAAGGTACAGGCGGTCTATCAGCAACGGTGGGAAATTGTAACAGTTAATTAAGATGTTTTTATTTTATCAAAAATGGAGGTAATGAAAAATGGATATTACATCATATTTATGTCGTGCGATTTACAAAGAACATAGCGAAGCAGGTTTTGATGGAACTTACAAATTGATGATTGATGCAAAGTCAATGCCGTCCCCGACATCTGCACCAAACACGGTTGAGTGTACAACATTCGAAGATGCTTCCCAAAGATTTAAAATGGGAATTAAGACTTCTGATATTAAAGAATTTATTGGAAATTATGAAAAAGATATTTTTGAAGAGCTTTTGGAGATGGAAGGTAAAGAGTGCGACATTATTCAACTGTGGGGTGAGGACGGTTTAGGTAGTGAAGCAAAATCAGCTTATGTTGGGCAGATTACACCTACAATCAATGATGTTGGTGGTGTGGATGAAATTGTTGAAATGACGGCAAGCGTTGTTCAAAACACTGTGCCTGTATGGTGTACAGATAAGCTTACTGTTGTTGACAACGGTGATAAGACATTCACTGTAACAAAAAAATCTTAACCCAGTCAGTGAATAACGACATTAGAACTTTATTGACTGTGGAAAATGAAGATGCAGCTAAAATAGAATATTAAATTAGAGGTAACAATATGTTGGTATTAAAAATCGGTGAAAAAGAATTAAACGTAAAATATGGATATGAAGCGACTTTGAAAACGAGACTTCTTTCTAGGATGGCAAAAAAAGAAGTGGACAAAAATGTAGGTACGGAGAGCATGGAAGATCTATTGTTGTTTATTCCAGAATTTCTACTGATTGGTTTACAGAAATTTCATTCTGACGAGTATGGATTTGATTATGAAAATGGAAATGATAAGGAGCAGCAAGTCCAAAAAATGTTTTCTTTGATTGAAGAATACATGGACGAAAATGAGGAAGAAGATGCGATCACACTGTACAACGCTCTGACAGATGAGATGACGAAGAATGGTTTTTTAAAGAGCCAGTTTCGGAAGGAGTTGATAAAAGAGGAAGCACAGTTGAAAAATCAGTAAGTACAAACTGTGAAAAAGTTCTCACGTGGGAAATATATTGCAAGGAAGTACGCCCTTATTGGCTCATGGTTACTAAGGGCTACGGGCTTACTTTGCATGATATAGACTGGTCTTGTCCGGCAGAATTAGAGCCGTATGCGTTGGCACATGAAAAAGAAATGGTAGAACAGGACTACCTACAGCATTTATGGTGGGGAAAATATGGCGTGAGTGCCGTATGGATTGCCATAGAACATTGCTTTGCCGGGAAAAAAGCAATGTCAAAATTTGTCGAAAAACCTATATTATCTCGTTTCTTTGAAAATGAGGGGGTTACGGAAGAAGAGGAATATGAAAAAAAAGTAAGAAAAACATTACTGGCAGAAGAACAATGGATAATGGCAGCTAAGAGAAATGGTATGCAGGAAACAAAAATTTAAAGGAGATGTCAGAGCATGAGTACGAAAGGAATTGACGTATCAAAACACCAGGGCATTATAGACTGGGAAAGAGTTAAAAAAAGTGGTGTAGTCGACTTCACAATTATACGTGCAGGATATGGATATACATATGCTGACCCGTATTTTAAAAAGAATATAGAAGGGGCATTAGCACAGGGTATTAAGTGTGGAATTTATTGGTTTATTTATGCACTTACCAAAGATGAAGCCATTAAAAATGCAGATAAATGTCATAGTATCATAGCACCATATGCGAAGGATATTAAAATGAAAGTATGGTGTGATTATGAATATGATTCAGATAGGTATGCTGAAAAGTATGGCATTAGTTTTAGCAAAAAGAACCGAACGGCGATTGTAAAGGCATTCCTTGATCGAATGGAGGAACTTGGATACGAGGTTGGGGTATACGCAAACAAAGATTATTTGAATAATAAATTTAACGATTTGAGTGAATATCCTTTATGGTACGCATACTACAATACTAACAAGGACAGAGAATGTCTTGTTTGGCAGAATACGTCAAAAGGAGCTGTATCCGGTATAAAAGGAAACGTGGATATGAACATTTGGTACGGTACGGAGCACAAAACCTTAGAGGAATATGCCAAAGAAGTCATAAATGGCACATATGGGAATGGACATGAAAATAGAGAAAAGCTTTTGAAAACAGCTGGATGTCCGTACACATATGAAGCAGTGAGAGCAAAAGTAAACGAATTATCAAGTATTTACTATCCAAAATACACTGGTGATTCCAGTAAGGTGGATGAAGTACTTAAAGCTGTAGGTGTTCCAACAAAATACATAGGAAGTTGGAGCAAAAGGAAAGCAGTAGCAAATGCAAATGGCATAACAATGTATATTGGAAGCAACAAACAGAACTTACAAATTGTAAATCTGGCTAAAAATGGAAAATTGAAAAAGATTTGATATTAGGGGCAACAGGTATAAAACTTGTTGCCCTTTAAATTCGATTGCGAGGTGAGAAAATGGCAGATAAACCTATTGATACTCTCATAATAGATATTGAAGCGAAAGCAAGTAATGCAGATGACGCAATAGATAAATTTGCGAAAGCAATAGGAAATTTAGCAAGTTCATTATCAAAAGTAGATACTGGAAAACT
>CAYTRJ010000177.1:0-3018 GCA_964440185.1 uncultured Faecalimonas sp.
TCTTCGGGGGTATGTATTTCGGCGGTCTTTTCTCGGTAGGTATTAATATCCATTATTATCACCTCTTATATATACGATATTTTATAAACTTTTTTTAGACTTGCATAATGAGCTTTGACTTTCTTTGAAATAGGTGCCTTGATATTTAGGAAAACCGAATCAGTTAATCTGGGCATTGATTCCACAGTATAACCACTAGCGTATTTAATTTGGTTGATTGGGGAAATACTCTCTTTATTGATATGACAGCCTAAAAGATATGAGCGAACACAATGTTCTATATAATCTTTTATCGTTGAGTTATCATCCGATGATGTTGATTTGTTTCGCGTTCGGTCCTTATAGCGTGTGATAATCGCTTTTATAGAAGAATCATTGATTATATCCTTATAGATTTTTGAAATTTCATCCTTTGAAAACAATTCATAAACATCATTTTCAAAATTGTCCGTCTTTTCACTGGGTACATCATAGAACGTTCGAAGCATATCTGTTTCGTTCCCATTAAATAATGATTTTCCACCATTGAGTGCAAAACTATCGATTATAAAAACTATGTTTGGAAAACAGAAATGAAGAAATTTGCTGGAAAAAGAGATATGGTTTGAACAATACACCTTGTTCCCATTGAACACATGTTTATTTGGAACTTCATCAAATTTCTCCAGCGATTCACTCAAGAAAAGATTATAACGTAAAACGGCGATAATCGATTCGGTCAATATTTTAATATCTGAAGCAGAACGATCATACGAATATACCGTTGGATTTTTTGAGTTGCGTGAGTAGCGGTCGATAAAATTCTTAAATTTCTCATCACTCTCTATATGTTTCTTTATTTCACTGGCAATTTCATCAAAAAAGCCTGCACGACCATCATCTTGAGTTCTTACGGGCCAAATTGGACATTTCGCAGGTGTTTTACCCTCTAAGTTAATGTATCCTACGTTGTTCTGCATGGTACCGTATGATCTGCGTTGAGGAGAGGCAGCATATGCACGCCCTATCAGCCAAATAGCGCCACTCAGTTTATCTTTATCAGTCAAGTCATGAGGATTTTGAGTCATAAAGTACAATATTTCATTGCCATAGCTCCAAGAACCATCATTAATATGCCGAAGTTCATCATTAAATTTTTTGATATCCATACAGTTTCCATTCCTTCACGGTATGTGCCTTGGCTAAATCTCGTTTTTACCCTGATTTTTTCATCTACCCACATTATCAAAATGCCAAAATGACACAGTCCATCTATATATACATTAACGCATATAATCCCAGATTAGAACGTCAAGAAACCGTTCAGTCAGCATCGGGTATGTCTTTTTCAATTCAGCCACGGTTGCTTTTATGATGTTTTTGATTTCGGGATGATCTTTGACCGACATAGTCAAATTAGGGAAAACACTTCTCATAAAATTAACCATATGTCTGTCCGGCTTTACCTCGTTTGCATCTCCTGCAAGCATATGGAGATATTTGAGCATAATTCCGCTACTTTGACCTTTAACTTTGAGAATATCCTTATCAAGTAAAGATTTGTCCTCATATTTGTTAAAATCATTTAATGTATCAATATTATGTTTTTTAAAAACTTCCGCAACACGATAACAAGCTTCCGCTTTTAAAATGCCATTACGAGAGGAGGTTCTCTGCCTATTGTTAAATCCAATCTCAGCAGCATTTTCAAATGTGTCAAAAGTATCCATATTGCGAATAAAATCAGTGATTCTGTATTCATTTGTAATAGGGTATTTTCTCGGAATATTCAAGTTGAAGTGATCAAAGAACGCTTTTTCGGCTTTTTCAACCGACTGATATTTCACACCGATTGAAAATACCGCATCAATAATGCATACGGGCAAGGATTTGTAAAAATCCTCATTGGGATCAGTCATCTTTTGCACTATAAGTTTATCGTAAAGATCAAGTTTGGTTTCGCAATATGCTACAAATTCGGAAATGTTGGTTGTGTTCATTTTTTCTCTCCTTTTACTTTTTATAATACTCACCGTTTGCGGTGATTTGTATCTCGTGTATCGCCAACAGCGACTTCAAATGCCGAAGCACCGTCGTTTTGCTGATATTCAGGTTGAAATGTTCTCCGATGTAGCGAATGATCTCGGACGCGGTCATCTCTTTATCGCTTCGGGCAAGCGTCATCAAAATCAGCATGACGTATGCACTTGCTCCGAGCGTGCTTGCATCAACATCGGAGATGTCCTTTAGCGAGCATTTTTCAAGACGATATCCCGATTTTTCGTTCCATATCTCATCTTTGTAATTGGAAATCCGAGAGTCGTCAAGGCGTCAATATGCTTACCGATAGTCTTTTCGCTCATATATCCGTCTGTGTAATACTTAAATGCCGACTGTATTTCTTTTTGCGTGTACGGTTCATCTGCATTATGCAAGATATAATACACAGCAAATATGTTAAGGCTTTTGTTGCTGCCGGTCGAATAGAACAAAGGCATCCAATACGTATCAATATCAAACTTAAAACCGCCGTTATCGTCTCTGATCAAGCAGTAACCGCCATCCGTGGTGGGATATGTAATAAAACGGGAATCGATCTTCAAATGATCTCCGAAATTGCATTCCAAAACGGCACATGTTGCCTCGACATAGGCATCAAAATCACTGAAGTTATCTCGGCATGCATGTGTACTGTTGCAGTCATCATAATCTTCCGGCCCCCATTCAAAGTCCGGATCACACATAGGAGGGAGAGCCTTTTCAGACGAGAAAAACTCGATAAAATAGTCCGTAACCATCTTGCGATACTCCAAACTCGTGTAACCCTTATGGTATTTTCCGGTACGGATCGCCGACAAGTACGACATGATATCCATATCTTTTGTCTGCTCTAATATCCATTTCTTGGCATCGTCAATCGCTTGCTGATCGTCCGTATAACGAACTTCACTTATCAGTTCGGAGTTAAGCTTACCGTCGACTTTGCTGTATTCCACAATATAAACGTTTTGCATATCTAATGCCGCCTTCCGCTTTTTT
>CAYTRJ010000178.1:0-3008 GCA_964440185.1 uncultured Faecalimonas sp.
GCAGCCTGTTCAAGAATCTGCTGAGCCTGTTTTGCACCTCTGGAACCATACTGTTCAGTGGCTTCTGTAATGAAAGATTCTTCTTCCGTCATCAAATAAGAAATATCACATCCTAAAGTATCAGCAAGCTTCTGATATAGGTCGTGCTGTTTTGGATAACGTCCTTCTACTTCCCAGCCACGGATAGTTCTAAGTGAAACGCCGATTGTATTTGCCAGTTGCGTCTGGTTCATATTTTGGGTTTTTCTTAAGGTTTTCACCTTTTCACCGAATGTCATAACAATACCTCATTTCTAAGCAGTATATTAAGATTAACAGGAAAGTTATTTCCTAAACTGCAAGTTGCCTCTTGACAAGAGGAAAGTAATTGCCTATAATGTGAACACAACGAAAGGGCAACTACTTGCCTATTATATTAAACAATATTTCCTGTATTGTCAACAAATTTGTGGCATACTTGCCTATTATTTGACCATTTTGAGGATTATCAGTTCTGATTTGGTCATTTGATGGGGAAGATGGGAAATCTGTAGCAGGAAGGAGAGGAAAGAATGGAGAAGAAGAAAACATTCATCTGTATTGATCTGAAATCATTCTATGCCTCAGTGGAGTGTGTAGAAAGAGGACTGGATCCTTTTAAGACAAATCTGGTAGTAGCTGATCCTACAAGATCTCAGTCAACTATCTGCCTTGCTATTACACCTGCTATGAAGAGCCAGGGCGTAAAGAATCGGTGTCGTATTCATGAGATTCCAGCAGGAATCGAATATATTACCGCTATGCCAAGGATGCAGCTATACATTGATTATTCTTCTAAGATTTACAGTATTTATTTACGATATGTTTCTAAAGAAGATATTCATGTGTACAGTATCGATGAATGTTTCATGGATGTAACTGATTATCTAAGTTTATATCAGATGACTGAGAAAGAAATGGCGGTAGAACTGATACGAGCTGTTATGGAAGAAACTGGGATAACAGCGACGGCGGGAATTGGAACGAATCTTTATCTGGCAAAGATTGCAATGGATATTGTTGCAAAACATGTAGATGATCACATTGGAATATTGGATGAGATTGCTTTTCGTAAACAACTTTGGACGCATCAACCATTGAGTGATTTTTGGCGGATTGGTTCCAGAACAGAGAAAAAATTAGCCGGATATGGAATTCATACAATGGGAGATATTGCAAGAGCATCTATTACATCGGAAGATTGGTTATATAAAATATTCGGTATTGATGCAGAATTGCTCATTGATCATGCATGGGGGATGGAATCCTGTAGGATGAGTGATATTAAGAATTACCATACAGAGGAACATAGCTTGTCAAATGGTCAGATCCTAATGAGAAATTACTCGTTCGAGGAAGCTGTTGTTGTTACAAGAGAAATGACAGATGTTTTGGTGCTTGATCTGGTAGAAAAAGGCTTGGTAACTGATTCTGTAACTTTATGGATTGCATATGATCATAAGATTGAGAGGTCGTCTTCACATGGTACGGTTAAATTCGATTACCTTACGAACAGTTCCAGAATAATCATGGATGGTGTAGAAGAATTATATAGGCAGATTGTAGATGAACATACTGGAATACGCCGGATTGAGATATGCGCAAATCGAGTAAAAGTAGAAAGCTATTTACAATATAATCTGTTTGTTGATTCTGAAAATATGGAAAAGGAAAAGAGTTTACAGAGAGCCATACTAGATGTTCAGAAACGATATGGAAAGAATGCAATCATGCGAGGGGCAAACTTATTAGACTGTTCTACTTATCGAGAGAGAAACAGCCAGATAGGAGGGCATCGTGCATAGGAGGTGTAGAGACTTTTGTTGGCAAGCGCATACGCAGATATGATATATTTGCAGCGGCCTGCATCCAGAAGAATAAGGATGGATATTGGACACAGAGCAAAACAATTTGCTCCATTTGCTGCATTAAAAGGATTTGAAGAATCTGTTAGAAAAAAGGAAATCATTTATGAGAGTAAAAAAATACTGTCTGAGGATAAAAGGTGTGAAATTGACAGGAAACTTCGTCTGATTACTTATGGAATGAAGATTCAGGTTACTTTTTTTAAAGAGAGCCAGGAGAATCCAGGCAAAGGACAGTATAATACCGTGGATGGAATTGTGGATTTTTATGATCCTTCCATTTATCTGCGGATTGGTGACGATGAAATCAATATTATGGATATTTCTGAGATTAGCGGAGATATTTATGATAACTTAGAAGAACCCTGTTAACAAAATAAGCAGAAGTTTTGTAAAACCGGCGGTAGTGGTAGCCGACAGGAGACAAGAACGGATGCATCAGATTAACAAAGCGAATCTGATTATTGGAAATCGTGATTGTTCGCATTGCTTTGATGCTTACGGAATGAACAATCATGATGCTCATAGGCGGATTTTGTTTCCCTTGGATCCGTTGAGTAATAAATGAAATATTATGTTATTGCTTAAAGGAGGAAGCCTAATGGGATCAGGTAATATTAAATGGCATGTACACTGCTCTGTGTGTGGAGCATTTTTAGAAAAAAGCGCACAAAGCGATTCTGAAGTTGATTGCAAGAAGTGTCGCAGTACATTGGAAGTTTTGGTACAAGATGATATTGTATCGGTTCGACCTTTGATTGTTCGTGATGAGCAGTTAAAAGAGCGCATGAAAGTATATTCAAGGAAGATCATGAATGCTTCCAAAGAAAAATAGAACTGAATAAAGATGAGATGTTTGATCGAGCAGTGAATTTGGCAGGAACCATCAAGACTGCAACAGATATCAAGAGTTTGTCAAGGAGCTGAACCTGACTGGAATCACTAAGAGCCCGGCAAAACATTTGTTGTTGTATCGCAAGTCCAAACTGGATTTTGTGGTATCGCGCATTTGTTTTGTCGGGCTTTTTTGTTTTTTTGAGAAAAATTACAGTTTTGGTTGTATAAGTCCTTTCTATTAGTTGGATAGGTAGAAGAGATTTTTTAATACTGGAAAAATTTTCTCCA
>CAYTRJ010000179.1:0-2964 GCA_964440185.1 uncultured Faecalimonas sp.
CTAAGGATCTTGTGATCAATGCGATCGTGTGGGTTCAAGTCCCATCTCCTGCATTGTAAAGAGTTGGAGGCTTTTGATAGGAAAGTTTTCGGCTTTTTTTGTTTATCGGGAAATACGTGAGATTGCTTTTGGCACAAAGGGAGGTAGTTGTTATGACGATTCGAGAACAACTGGAACTACGTGAACAAGAATATTTAAGTCCCTATGCGAGGCATAGTCGTGATTCTTTAGGAAGAGAACGAGATGAAGAAGAATGCGATTTGCGCCCTGTGTTTCAGAGGGATAGAGATAGAATATTACATAGTAAATCCTTTCGAAGATTAAAGCAGAAGACTCAAGTGTTTTTACTTCCAAAAGGGGATCATTATCGTACGCGATTGACACATACTTTGGAAGTTTCACAGAATGCACGAACAATTGCAAAGGCTTTGCGATTGAATGAGGATTTGGTGGAAGCAATCAGCCTGGGACATGATCTAGGGCATACGCCATTTGGACATGCAGGTGAAAGAGCGTTAAATGCAGTTGCACCAAATGGATTTGCACATAATGAGCAAAGTGTAAGAATCGTAAGATGCATTGAAAAACAAGGATGTGGACTGAATTTAACAAAAGAGGTGCTGGACGGGATTTTGTGTCATCAGACAGTAGGAAATCCTATGACACTGGAAGGACAGGTTGTCCGACTTTCAGATAAGATTGCATATGTGAATCATGATATTGATGATGCAATTCGAGGGGGTATTTTGTCAGAGGCAGATATTCCACCAAAATATCGCAAAGTTTTAGGAAAATCCACAAGAGAAAGACTGAATACGATTACCCATGATGTGATCATCAATAGTATGGATAAGCCTTCGGTGCAAATGTCAGAAGAAGTGGCAGATGCGATGAAGGGGCTTCGGAAATTTATGTTTGAAAATGTATACCGTAATCAAGTTGCGAAGCGTGAAGAGGGAAAAGCAATTGAGATGATCCAGCGGTTGTATGAATATTATTTAGAAAATTTTGAAAAGATTCCATCAGAATTTTTAGACATCATGAATAAATATGGAGACAGCAAAGAACAGATCATTTGCGATTATATTGCTGGAATGACAGATAATTATGCAGTGAAGAAGTTCCAAGAAATTTTTATTCCGGAATCTTGGAAAATTTAAAGGAAATCGAAGAGCTTTGTCGAATAATACAAATAGGATGATTGAGGAAGGCAGGATGACATGTACTTTTCAGATGAACTAATAGAAGAAATCAGACTAAAAAATGATATTGTAGATGTGATTTCTGGATATGTGAAGTTACAGAAAAAAGGAAGTTCGTATTTTGGACTTTGTCCGTTTCACAACGAGAAATCACCTTCATTTTCTGTTAGCCGTGCAAAGCAGATGTATTATTGCTTTGGGTGTGGCGCTGGAGGAAAAGTAATTACATTTATTATAAAATATGAGAATTTTACCTTTGTAGAAGCTGTCCGTATGTTAGCAGAACGTGCGGGGGTGGAGATTCCAGAGGTGGAATACTCAAAAGAAGCGAAAGACAGAGCAGATTTAAGGACAACTTTATTAGAAATCAATAAGCTGGCTGCAAAATACTTTTACGCACAGCTGAAGACAGAACAAGGAAAACATGCACATAAATACTTAGTTGACCGTGGATTGAGTGAAGAGACGATTACCGCTTTTGGTTTGGGATATTCTAACAAATATAGTGATGATTTGTACAAGTATCTCAAGATGAAGGGGTACAGAGATGAAATGATAGCGAAAGCGGGACTTATCAGTGTGAATGAAAAGAGTGGTGTTTATGATAAGTTTTGGAATCGTGTCATGTTTCCAATTATGGACATTAATAATAAG
This sequence comes from uncultured Faecalimonas sp., assembly GCA_964440185.1. Classification (GTDB taxonomy): domain Bacteria; phylum Bacillota; class Clostridia; order Lachnospirales; family Lachnospiraceae; genus Faecalimonas. The sequence continues at coordinate 1,857 of CAYTRJ010000179.1, forward strand.
GTAATTGGATTTGGCGGACGTGTTATGGGAGATGCGAAACCAAAATATTTAAATTCACCAGAGACAGAGATTTTTGATAAAAGTCGTAATTTGTATGGGTTGAATCGAGCAAGAACTTCACGAAAGAGCTATTTCTTGATCTGCGAAGGGTATATGGATGTTATTGCACTTCATCAGGCGGGATTTACCAATGCAGTAGCCTCTCTAGGAACTGCTTTGACAACAGGACATGCATCTTTGATCAAACGATATGTAAATGAAGTATATTTAACATATGACAGTGATGAGGCGGGAACAAAAGCAGCGCTTCGTGCTATCCCGATTTTGAAAGAGGCTGGGATTACAGCCAAAGTCATTCGAATGGATCCATATAAAGATCCAGATGAATTTATCAAAAATTTAGGAGCAGAGGCGTTTGAGGAACGAATCAATAAAGCGCGAAATGGATTCCTATTTTCACTTGAAATGTTGGAAAAAGATTATGATATGAATTCTCCGGAAGGGAAAACGCAGTTCTATAATGAAGTAGCGAAACGTCTTACAGAATTTGAAGAGGAAATTGAGCGAAACAATTATATAGAGGCAGTCGCTGAAAAATATCATGTAGGATATGAAAATCTGCGAAAGCTTGTAGGAAAAGTAGCCATTAAGACGGGACTTGCAAAACCAGCAGAAAAGCCAAGACAAGCAGCAGGAAGAGACAAGCAAAAGGAGGATGGAAACATCCAGTCACAGAAGATTTTGCTTACATGGCTGATTGAAAATGATCAAATTTTTGCACAGATAAAAAAATATATTACACCAAATGATTTTACGGTTCCTTTATATCGTATGGTGGCTGAAATTTTATATGAACAATATGAAGCAGGCATGTTAAATCCTGCGCAGGTTATGAATCGTTTTAGCGACGAAGAAGAACATCGAGAAGTTGCTTCTTTATTCCATACTAAGATACAGAAGCTGGAAACGAAAGAAGAACAAGAAAAAGCACTGAAAGAAACAATTATTCGTGTGAAAAATCACAGTGTAGATGAAGCAACAAAAAATCTTGATCCGACAGATATTATGGGATTACAAAGATTGATGGAAGAAAAGAGAACTTTACAGG
>CAYTRJ010000180.1:0-2942 GCA_964440185.1 uncultured Faecalimonas sp.
GAAGAAATTGATGGCATGATTGATATGATCAGTCAACTGATTGAAAAAGGATTTGCTTACGTTGTAAATGGAACAGTATATTTCCGCACAAGAAAATTTGATCAATATGGAAAATTATCACATAAAAATTTAGACGATCTTCAATCAGGCGGACGTTCTCTTCTTGTAACAGGAGAAGATGAAAAAGAAGATCCACTAGATTTCGTTTTATGGAAACCAAAAAAAGAAGGAGAACCAGCTTGGGAATCTCCATGGTGCGAAGGTCGTCCAGGATGGCATATCGAATGCTCTGTGATGTCTAAAAAATATTTAGGAGAACAAATCGACATTCATGCAGGTGGAGAAGATTTGGTGTTCCCTCACCATGAAAATGAAATTGCACAAAGTGAAGCTGCAAATGGAAAAGAATTTTCAAAATATTGGATGCACAATGCGTTCTTAAATATTGACAATAGAAAAATGTCAAAATCACTTGGAAACTTTAGAACAGTTCGTGAAATCAGTGAACAATATGATCTGCAAGTACTTCGTTTCTTTATGTTAAGTGCACATTATAGAAGTCCATTGAACTTTAGTGCTGATTTGATGGAAGCTTCTAAAAACGGGTTAGAACGTATTATCACAGCAGTTGCAAACTTAAAACATTTGTTGGGAGCAACTACAGCAGAAGTGATGACAGCAGAAGAACAAGCTGCATGGGAAAAAACAGCTACATTTGTATCAGATTTTGAAGCAGCAATGGAAGACGATTTTAATACAGCAGACGCAGTTTCTTCTGTATTTGAATTAGTTAAATTTGCAAATACAACAGCAACAGGTGAAAGCTCAAAAGAATATTTGCAAAATTTACATGATTTAATTGTAAAATTAGCAGATGTATTAGGACTTATCGTAGAAAAAGAAGAAGAACTTCTTGCAGAAGATATTGAAAAGTTAATTGAAGAACGTCAAGCAGCAAGAAAAGAAAGAAACTTCCAAAGAGCAGATGAGATTCGTAATGAACTGTTAGAAAAGGGTATCATTTTAGAAGATACTCGTGAAGGAGTAAAATGGAAAAGAGCGTAGGATTTGAATTTGATTCCTATATGCATGAATTATTTCAAATGCAAGAGGTGGATGCAAGAACCTATTCACCTCTTACATTGGCGTATATAGGTGATTGCGTTTATGACTTGATTATTAAGAATTTGGTAATCAATCAAGGAAATAAACAAGTAAATAAATTGCATAAAGAGACAAGTGGATTGGTACAGGCTTCCACACAATCTCTGATGATGCGTAAGATGCAAGAGTGTTTGACGGAAGAAGAGTGTGCCGTTTACAAACGTGGGAGAAATGCAAAATCCATTTCACCTGCGAAGAATCAGTCGATTACCGATTATCGAAGAGCAACCGGATTTGAAGCACTTCTTGGGTATTTGTATTTAAAAAAAGAATATAAAAGAATGCTAGAACTGGTAAAAATCGGTTTGGATAGCTTGGGAGAAGGAGAAGAAGCGTAATGAGTGAAGAGATCAAAGTACACAATCTGGTAATCGAAGGACGTAATGCAGTAATCGAAGCGTTTCGTGCAGGAAAACCAGTTGATAAATTATTTGTATTAGATGGGTGTCAAGATGGACCGATTCGCACGATCGTAAGAGAAGCAAAAAAACATGATACAATTATAAAATTTGTAACAAAAGAAAGGTTGGATCAGCTATCTGAAACAAAGAAACATCAAGGCGTGATTGCGTTTGCGGCTGCGTATGAATATTCAGAAGTGGAAGACATGTTTGCACTTGCAGAAAAACGAGGAGAAGATCCATTTATCATTCTGTTAGATAATATCGAAGACCCTCACAATTTAGGAGCAATTATCCGTACAGCAAATTTAGCAGGTGCTCATGGAGTAATTATCCCAAAACATCGTGCGGTAGGACTTACAGCAACTGTAGCTAAGACATCGGCAGGTGCGCTAAATTATACACCAGTTGCGAAAGTGACAAATCTTGCAAAAACAATGGAAGAATTGAAAGAAAGAGGTCTGTGGTTCGTATGTGCTGATATGGGTGGAGAATCGATGTACCGTTTGAATTTAACAGGACCAATTGGACTTGTGATTGGGAATGAAGGAGAAGGCGTTGGTCGTCTTGTGAAAGAAAAATGTGATTTTATCGCTTCGATTCCAATGAAAGGTGATATTGATTCATTGAATGCATCTGTGGCAGCAGGCGTGTTGGCATACGAAATTGTAAGACAACGTTTAAAATAAGATGAATAAATATGAACAGATAGAGGATGAACAATTAATACGTCGTCTAAGAGATGGGGAATTAGCAATCATAGATTATATTATGGAAAAATATAAATTTATGGTGCGTAAAAAAGCGAAAGCAATGTTTTTGCTTGGTGGAGAAAATGATGATTTGATTCAAGAGGGAATGATTGGGTTGTTTAAAGCAATTCGTGATTTTGACTTGGAGAAAGATGCATCTTTTTCTACTTTTGCGGATTTGTGTGTGTCGAGACAGATGTATACGGCAATTAAAAATTCACAGAGACAAAAGCATATGCCATTAAATTCTTATGTTTCCATTTATGATGAAGAAAGTGAGCAGCCATTGATCGAGCAGATACAACCTTTAAAAGAAAATAATCCAGAAGAGTTATTTTTGGACAAAGAATATCTAGCTCAGGTGGAGCAGGAATTGAAGGAAAATTTGAGTGATTTTGAAAGACAAGTTTTAGATTTGCACTTGCAAGGAGAAGATTATAATCGTATTGCACAGCTTTTGAAAAAAAGTAGTAAATCAGTGGATAATGCCTTGCAAAGGATTAAAGGAAAGTTAAAAAAAAGAGGAATTGGTTAGTACCGATTCCTCTTTTTGAGTTAAAAATCAGCTGCTGGCGGGACTTGAACCCGTGACCTCCGCCTTACCAAGGCGACGCGCTACCGACTG
>CAYTRJ010000181.1:0-2918 GCA_964440185.1 uncultured Faecalimonas sp.
TCACCGCATTAACTGCTGGTTCAGCAGCATTAATGTGGATTGGTGAACGCATTAATGAATCCGGAGTTGGAAATGGTATTTCAATCATCTTATTATTCAACATCCTTTCAAGAATTCCAAGTGATTTTGTTTCATTATATACACAATTCATGAAAGGTAAGTCAGTAGCAATGGCAGCATTAGCAGCTCTTATCATCTTAGCAATTATCTTATGTATAATTGTTTTTGTAATTATGTTACAAGATGGACAGAGAAAAATTGCTGTTCAGTATTCACAAAAAGTAAGAGGAAGAAAGAGTGTTGGTGGACAATCATCATTCATTCCATTAAAAGTGAATACAGCTGGTGTTGTTCCAGTTATCTTTGCATCTTCATTGATGCAGTTCCCAATTTTGATTGCTCAATTCTTGGGAAAAGCAAATGGAACAGGAATTGGAAGCGAAATTTTAAAAGGATTGAATTCAAACAATTGGTGTAATCCAGAAAATATTAAATACTCATGGGGATTAATTCTCTATATTGCATTAACAATTGCATTTGCATATTTCTATACATCAATTTCATTCAACCCAATGGAAGTTGCTGACAATTTGAAAAAGAACGGTGGTTTGATCCTTGGTATTCGTCCAGGAAAACCAACAGTTGACTACTTAGCAAGAATCTTGAAATACATCATTTTTATTGGTGCAGTTGGTCTTGTAATTGTTCAAGTAATCCCATTTATGTTTAATGGTATTCTTGGTGCATCTGTATCATTTGGTGGAACATCTCTTATCATCATCGTTGGTGTTGTATTAGAGACATTAAAACAAATTGAATCACAAATGCTTGTACGTAATTACAAGGGATTTTTAAACAATGGTAAATAATTAAAGTAGACAATTAACCCGCCCCATTTCAGACTTGAAATAGTAGAAATTTGGCGGGTTACTTTGCTATATGGAGGAAAATCATATGAAAATTATTATGTTAGGTGCACCTGGTGCAGGAAAAGGAACTCAAGCAAAGAAAATTGCAGAAAAATATTCAATTCCTCACATTTCTACAGGCGATATTTTTAGAGCAAATATTAAAAACGGAACAGAACTTGGACAAAAAGCAAAAACTTATATGGACCAAGGACTTTTAGTTCCAGATGAATTAGTAGTAGATTTAGTAGTGGATCGTGTAAACCAAGAAGACTGTGCAAACGGTTACGTTCTAGATGGTTTTCCAAGAACAATTCCTCAAGCAGAAAGTTTAGATAAAGCTTTAGCTGCGTTAGAACAAAAAGTGGATTATGCAATCAATGTAGAAGTTCCAGATGAAAATATCGTAAATCGTATGTCAGGACGTAGAGCATGTGTTGACTGTGGAGCTACATATCACATTGAATTTGCACCAACAAAAGAAGAAAATGTTTGTGATAACTGTCACGGTGGATTAATCCTTAGAGAAGATGATAAACCAGAAACAGTACAAAAACGTTTAAATGTATACCACGAACAAACACAACCATTGATTGACTACTATACAGAAAAAAATATTTTAGTAGAAGTAGATGGTACTGTTGATATTAATGATGTATTCAAGGCAATCGTTAACATCTTAGGAGAATAGATTATGCCTATCAGTATTAAATCGGCAAGAGAGATTGAATTAATGACAGAAGCCGGAAGGATTCTAGCCATTGTTCATGATGAAATGAAAAAAGCGCTCCGTCCAGGAATGACAACAAAAGATATTGATCGATTAGGAGAAGAAGTGATTCGCAGTTACGGCTGCGTTCCTTCTTTCCTAAATTATAATGGATATCCAGCATCTATCTGTGTTTCCATCAACGATGAAGTAGTCCATGGAATCCCAACAGATAAATGCATTATCAAAGAAGGTGATATTGTAAGTTTGGATGCAGGAGTTATTTATAAAGGATATCATTCGGATGCAGCAAGAACTCATGCAGTTGGCGAAATCAGTCAGGCTGCAAAAGATTTGATCAGAGTTACAGAAGAAAGTTTCTTTGAAGGTATAAAATATGCCAAAGAAGGGAACTATTTGTTTGAAATTTCAGCAGCGATTGGCAAATATGCAAATGATCGCGGATATGGTGTAGTAAGAGATTTGTGTGGACATGGCATTGGAACACAGTTACACGAAGCACCAGAGATTCCAAATTATGAAATGAACAGAAAAGGTGTCAAGCTAAGAAAAGGAATGACGCTTGCGATCGAACCAATGATCAACATTGGGGGATATGCAGTGGATTGGCTTGATGATGACTGGACAGTTGTAACAAGAGATGGTTCATTATCTTCACACTATGAAAACACAGTGCTGATTACAGATGGCGAACCGGTACTTTTGACCTTATCGAAGGAGTAAGATATGAAGATGGAAATAGGTATGCTTGCAAAATCAAAAGCAGGACATGATAAAGGTCATATTTATGTGATAATCGAAATAGATGAAACATATGTATATCTAGTGGACGGAAAAATCCGAACATTAGATAATCCGAAAAAAAAGAAAAGAAAACATGTGCAAGTTATTTGCGATAAACAAGAAGTGTCTGGCATAGATGATGTTGGCATAAAAAGATTACTGAAATTATTTGATAAGGAAATAGGAGGAAAATAAAATGTCAAAAGCTGATGTAATTGAAATTGAAGGAACAGTAGTAGAAAAATTACCAAACGCAATGTTTAAGGTAGAATTAGAAAACGGACATCAAGTACTTGCTCACATTAGTGGGAAATTACGTACAAACTTTATTAAAATTTTACCAGGGGATAAAGTAACATTAGAATTATCTCCATATGATCTTTCAAAAGGAAGAATTACTTGGAGAGATAAATAAAAAAATATATTGACTTATTACCATTCCTGCGATATAATACCAAATGGACGTTTGCGGATATAGCTTCGTTCAAAGGAAAATA
>CAYTRJ010000182.1:0-2818 GCA_964440185.1 uncultured Faecalimonas sp.
TTGGGCAATAAAGAGATTGGAATTAGAAGATGTGGCAGCTAAGCTTGGAGACATTTGTGGTGAAAGTGTTCAAGGTGCCTCTCATATTCGCAATGGAGTTGTTTGCCAGGATAATCATAAGATTGTTCAATTATCGAATGATACAACAATTATAGCTGTTGCTGATGGTCATGGAAGCGAATCCTGTCCTTACAGCAAGACCGGTTCTAAAATTGCAACGAATGTATTTTGCCGAATCATGGAAAATTTAAGCCGTAATTTTGCTGAAGATATGGACTTCTTTGCAACATATCTAAATCGAGAAGGTGAACTGAAAGTTGCCCAAGCGATTGATGCAGAATGGAAAAGACGAGTATGGAAGGCTCATACAGATAATAAAAGGGAAAAGCCTCTAACTGGTGACGGAGAAGTAGATAAAGCGGCTGTATATAAACAATACGGCACAACGCTGCTTGGAGTGATGATTACTCCTTCGTTTATCTTTGCATTCCAGCTTGGAGATGGTGATATTTTATATGTAAACCGTAACGAAGTGCAGTCGGTTGTTGAAGGGGATAAAATTCTCGGAACAGAAACGCATTCCCTGTGCAAAATAGATGCATGGAAAAAGGCAATCACCGTTATTAGAAAACGAGAAATTACCGAAGAAGTTCCTTATCTCTATTTACTTTCAACGGACGGTTTTTCAAACAGCTATAAGACCGAAGAAGATTTTCAGATAACCTGTCGTGATTACTATCATATGATTCAAGAACATGGTTTTGAAGCTGTTTCCGCAAATCTGAAGGAATGGTTGAATGAAACGAGTGAATTAGGCTGTGGGGATGATATTACTGTGGTTATCGCCTATTATGACCAAATGGAGGTAGTAGATCATGGATAAGCGTGAAGCAACGGTAGCCGTATGTAAATGCAAGGAAACGCATAAAATATTTGGAGTTCGGTTTGAAAAAGTATCTCCGAAACATTGGAAGTATACATGGGCATTTCCAATGAAGGAATCTACCGCTAAACGAGAAGGATATGATGGGACAATGATTGATGGAAATATTGAACCAGATATAGACTATCCAGGCTGCCCTTACTGTGGTTCCAAATATTTTGTGGTTTGTGAATGTGGAAAATTAAATTGCAATATATCTTCCGGAAGTCAATTTACCTGTGAATGGTGTGGCATTACGGGTACATTGACAAATTATGCTGGTGGAGGAATTAAATCAGGAGGGGACAGATAATGCTCACCGATAGATATTACTATAATCATCTATCGGCTCAAGAAAAGGAGATATATGCGGTTTTATATAAGGGTGTGACGGAGCTGCAAAAGGAAATTTATCATCCCAGTGCGGTTTCGCAAGAAACGGTGCATCGTATTTTTGACGCTGTTACGCATGACAATCCGTATTTGTATTATTTCAACCAAACTCATTTGGAATTTGCTTTATCTGAGTATGGAATTGTGCTTCGTCCTCAATATTTTTGTACGCAAGATCAGATTTCAACGTACAATGGCAGGATACAGGAATGTGTGAATCAGATTGTATGTGATTTGGATTTATTGAAGTGTTCTGAATTAGAAAAGGAAAAAAGAGTGCATGATTATATGTGCAAAAATATCTCATATGATCATGATGCGTTACATACTTCTAAAGTAAATCGAATTGTTGCAGCACATTCTATTATAGGGGTATTTGCAAAGCAGAGAGCAGTCTGTGAAGGGATTGCTAAAGCGACAAAATTGCTCTTAAATACTGTGGATATTGGGTGTATTGTAGTTAGCGGAAAGGCTTCTCTTTTTCAACGTAGCGAACACGCCTGGAATATTGTTAATATAAATGGAGAAGCATATCAGTTAGATGTTACATGGGATATGGCAAACAGTAAGAAATATGGCATCAATTATGACTATTTCAATTTAACTGACGTAGCCATGTCAAAGGATCATTTTGATTTTCAGGGTGTTCCGTTATGCAATTCTGAGACAGCTAACTATTTTACAATGAATAATCTGTACTTTTCAGATATGAGACGCTTAGAAAGACATCTTATATTTGGAATATTGAGAGGACATAAGAAGTTCTATTTCAAAATAGCTGACGAAGGACATAGGATGTCAGAAATAATTGCAGCTGTTCGCAACTTTGTTTTGGCTGAGATAACGAAATACAATGTGCAGGCTGAGGTTTCAGCGAGTTATAATGAAGAACAGAGGACGGGACGTATTTTGATTAAGACAGTATCATAAAAGGAGGACTTGAGACTATGGAAAACAAAATATACCTTTGCATAGATTTCAAGTCTTTCTATGCTTCAGTCGAATGTATTGATCGAGGACTAAATCCAATGATTACAAACCTTGTGGTTGCAGATGCGTCCAGAACGGAGAAAACCATTTGTTTGGCTGTTTCGCCATCTTTGAAGGCTTATGGGATTCCTGGACGAGCAAGGTTGTTTGAGGCAGTTCAGCAGGTAAAAAGAGCAAATGCAGAACGTCTTAGAAAAGCTCCTGGAGGAATGTTTACTGGTTCATCGTATGATGCGAAAGAACTGGAAGCACATCCTGAATTTGAATTATCATATATAACTGCACCTCCGAGAATGGCACAGTATATTGAGCATAGCACCAAGATTTATAACATTTACTTGAAATATGTCGCACCGGAAGATATTCATGTGTACTCCATTGATGAGGTGTTTATTGATATTACGCATTATTTATCGACTGTGAGATTGACTGCACATGAATTTGCCAGAAAAATGATTCAAGATGTTTTACGAACGACTGGTATTACAGCAACCGCAGGTATTGGAACAAATA
>CAYTRJ010000183.1:0-2742 GCA_964440185.1 uncultured Faecalimonas sp.
ATTTGAACAAATGGAATTAGAATTCTTCTGTGAACCAGATACTGATTTGGAATGGTTTGCATACTGGAAAGAATTTTGTATCAACTGGTTAAAAGCATTAGGAATGAAAGAAGAAGAAATCAAAGTCAGAGACCATGAAGCAGAAGAATTATCATTCTACAGCAAAGCAACAACTGATATTGAATTCTTATTCCCGTTTGGATGGGGAGAACTTTGGGGAATCGCAGATAGAACTGACTACGACCTGACTCAGCATCAAGAAGTTTCAAAACAAGATATGACATACTTCGATGATGAAAAGAAACAAAAATATATTCCATATGTAATTGAACCATCATTAGGTGCGGACCGAGTTGTTCTTGCATTCCTATGCAGTGCATACGACGAAGAAGAATTAGAAGGCGGAGATGTACGTACAGTACTTCATTTCCATCCAGCTCTTGCTCCAGTAAAAGTTGGTGTATTACCACTTTCTAAGAAATTAAATGAAGGTGCTGAAAAAGTATTTGCTGAATTATCAAAATACTATAACTGTGAATTTGATGATAGAGGAAATATTGGTAAGAGATACCGCCGTCAAGATGAAATTGGTACTCCATTCTGTATTACATATGACTTCGAATCTGAAGAAGACGGAGCTGTAACAGTACGTGATAGAGATACAATGCAACAAGAAAGAATTAAAATTGAAGATTTGAAAGCATATTTTGAAAAGAAATTTATGTTTTAGTTTCATCACGGGCGTAGTAAATTAGGTTTTGCTACGTCCGAAAATATAATGGAAAAGTAGAGATGAAAGGAAAAAGATTCATGTACAAGAAAAATTTATGGGAAGTTTACAGTGATACACAATTAGCTGAATTAGAAGCTGTAAATAGTTCTTACAAGACATACCTTGACAAAGGAAAAACAGAAAGAGAATGCATCAACGAAGCAGTAAGAATGGCTGAAGAAGCAGGATATCGCGATTTGAATGATGTGATTGGTGCTGGCGAAAGCTTGAAAGCAGGAGATAAAGTATATAGCGTTTGCATGAATAAGACAATTGCTTTATTCAATATTGGAACAGACGCGCTTGAAAAAGGAATGAACATTTTAGGCGCACATGTAGATTCACCACGCATGGATTTAAAACAAAATCCATTATATGAAACAGGAGAGTTTGCATATTTAGATACACACTATTATGGTGGTGTAAAAAAATACCAATGGGTAACAATTCCACTAGCAATCCACGGTGTAGTGGCATTGAAGGATGGTACAGTGAAAGAGGTTGTGATCGGAGAAGAAGAAACAGATCCAGTATTTTGCATCACAGATTTATTGATCCACTTAGCAGCAGAACAATTAGAAACGAAAGCTGGAAAAGTAATTGAAGGTGAAAAATTAGATATTTTATTCGGAAGCAAGCCACTAAAAGGTGAAGAAAAAGAAGCTGTAAAAGCAAATATGCTTCAATTATTAAATGAAAAATACGGAATGGAAGAAGAAGATTTCCTTTCAGCAGAATTAGAAATCGTTCCAGCCGGAAAAGCAAGAGATTGTGGTATGGATAGAAGTATGATCATGGCGTATGGACAAGATGATCGTGTGTGCGCATATACATCACTAATTGCTATGCTAGAAACAGAAGCACTTGAACGTACAACATGTTGCTTGTTAGTAGACAAAGAAGAAATCGGAAGTGTGGGTGCAACAGGTATGCAATCACGTTTCTTCGAAAATACAGTAGCAGAAGTATTAGCTTGTATGGGAGAATCTTCTGACCTAAAAGTAAGAAGAACATTAGCAAACTCAAGAATGCTTTCTTCGGACGTAAGTGCGGCGTTTGATCCAATGTATGAAGGTTCCTTTGAAAAGAAAAACACTGCATTTTTCGGGAAAGGGCTTGTATTTAATAAATATACAGGAGCAAGAGGAAAGAGCGGTTCGAATGATGCAAATGCTGAATACGTTGCACATTTAAGAAACATTATGGATGCAGGGGAAGTTTCTTTCCAAACAGCAGAACTAGGAAGAGTAGATGCTGGTGGCGGCGGAACAATCGCTTACATCTTAGCAAACTATGGAATGAATGTAATTGATAGTGGTGTTGCAGTGTTAAGCATGCACGCTCCATGGGAAATTACAAGTAAAGCAGACGTATATGAAGCTTATAGAGGATACAAGGTATTTTTAACAAAAGCATAGGAAATAATTAGAAAGAGAGCATGTATGCATTGTAAAATTTGCATAATACATGCTCTCATGCTCGTTTTATGCTTGACGAAAATGGTAAAAGCGTTTAGAATAACTTTAGTGGAAATATCCACAATGTACCCGATAATAACATAAGAACTAATACAGACGACAGAATATTTAGAAGCAAGTCGTGGTTTTAGTGCTGTATGTTAATGAAAATATTTTTTAGGAGGTCGCAAAGACATGACAAAATGGGTTTATATGTTTAGCGAAGGTGACGCAAGTATGCGTAACACTCTCGGTGGTAAAGGTGCTAACCTTGCAGAAATGACAAAATTAGGTCTTCCAGTACCACAGGGTTTCACAATCACAACAGATGCTTGTACACAATACTATGAAGATGGACGTAAAATTAACGACGAAATCCAAGCACAAATCAACGACGCAATCGTAAAAATGGAAGAAATCACAGGTAAAAAATTCGGTGATTTAGAAAATCCATTATTAGTATCAGTTCGTTCAGGTGCTAGAGCTTCTATGCCAGGTATGATGGATACAATC
>CAYTRJ010000184.1:0-2689 GCA_964440185.1 uncultured Faecalimonas sp.
TTATTTTCTAAATACAAACAAATACTCGTGTGCTATCAGCAAAAAATTATATTTCACGCTGTTTGTTTTCCAATATCCAGTTGCTCTGCAGTTATGCTGTTCTTTTATGATCAGCTCTTTTAGTTTGAAACCTGCATTTTCAAAAATTCGCATAACATCAAAAGACATAGGTATCATATGTCCTTTCTGGCGAGTATCTCCCATTAGAACAGCACAAAACTTGCCCTTTTTCAAAACACGATAGCTTTCCACTGCAACTTTTTTCATTTCATCAAGAAAATCTTTCACCTTAAGTTGTGATAAATCACCGTCAATGCCATCACTATACCTAATAATATCGGCATACGGTGGGTGAGTACATATTAAATCAATACTTTCATTCGGAACAAAATCAAGATTTCTTGCATCTCCCTTATGTAAATACACTTTACCGTTTGCACCTTCGTGTTCAAAATCAGTTTTTTCTCTGCATCTTTCCAGTGCAACATCATTTACATCCACACCGATAATATTGCGGTTCAACAACTTCGCTTCTACAAGTGTTGTGCCGCCACCTACAAACTGATCGAGAACTAAATCTCCCTCTTGTGAATATCTAATCAGAATGTTTCGTGGAATGTATGGCGACCAATTACCGCGCCACTTGGCATCATGTGTCGCCCAATCGCCACGTTTCGGAAAAGACCAATGGGTAGTCATTTCCAACTCGAAATTTTCCGGTTCCCATTTTGTTATTTTTTTCGCCATTATCTGAAAACCTCCGTGATAATGCCGGTTTCCAAATCCTTGATATTATATATGTGTTTCATCACATCAAAAGTTTCCTCAAGGTTATTACGGGCACTTGTCCAACCTTTACCGTCTGTGAACCAAACAAATGTAAAACCATTGATAGTGTCGGTTTCCAATGCAAGAGTTTTGTAGCTACGGGCAGTTTCGTTGAGCTTACTGCCACCACTGCCATAGAAATTTGTCTCAATACCATAAATCATATTAGGTGTTTTGACAACGAAATCAAAACGTTTTTCCATCTTGCCTTGATTAGAAATCGCAGAAAGATCTATGTCCCATTTTGCGGTAATCTGATGGATATACATTTCCTTGAAATAAGTCTTGTCTTTTACAAAACCGGCTTTTTTTATGAAACTTTCAACCAAATCTTCCATCAAATGGCCGCCGCGATTTTTGCGACCGTTGGAATCAAGTCCGGTTTCAACACCCGTTGCATAGTCAACCAAGTTATTTACAATGTGATTGGATATTAAATCAAACAATCCGGTTTTATCCATAAACATTTTATATTGTTCAACAGTTGTATTAAGTTTTTTAAAATCAAATGTATGTGCTCCATCACCGTCAATAGTATATATTTCGTTTGCTCGTACCGCTAAAAGCAGAGGTATGCATTTCAATACTTCAGGATATTTTTTCAACAATTTTTCAAAATCAGACTCAATATTTTCAGAGCCGATAAGTGAATTTAAAATATTAAGCTCGATCTTAATATTTTCGACGTTTTTATAAACCTTTTCAAAATCTATATAGTAGCCATAATCTGCAATGCTATCGCGAAAACTTGATAACCAAGTATTAAAATCTCTTGACATAACATATTTCTCCTAATCATAAATTCATATTCTCCTTAAAAATTGCTAATAAGCAATTCCTTAATTTTACCTCTTGATTGTGCTTGACAGTTAATCATCCGTGTCGCTTCTACTCGTTTAATTTTATGAGCCGAATAAATATTATCAAAAAAATCGTCTTCTGCGTTTGAATTTTTCGGATCTGAATTACTAATTACAATCTTTGCACCTTTCCTGTTCATTTCATCAACAAATCGTGCAAGTTCAATTTGTTCTTCATCATTAAACAAATTCTCCGTATATGCAGTAAAACTTGCTGTATCGGTAATAGGTCTGTATGGTGGATCAAAATAAACAAATGTATTTTCATCAATAAAGTCAGCCGATTCTCTGTAATCTCCGCACACAATCGTTACGTTCTGGAGCTTTTCGGAAACAGCTCTCAGATTTTCCTCATCACAAATCATAGGATTCTTGTAAGAACCCATAGGAACATTAAACAGACCTCTTTTGTTTACTCTGAACAAGCCATTGAAACAAGTTTTGTTCAAAAAAATCATCAATGCCGCTTTTTCAATATTAATATTCTCATTTCCGTTGACCTTTAAATCATTAAAATGCTCACGTTTTTCCATATAATAGGCTTTACGATTATCTGTATCCAGCGGAATGAAATCGTTCTGCATAGCATAAAGAATCTCAATCAGCGCATCAATGTCGTCACGAATAATATGATAAGTATTGATAAGTTCGGCATTAATATCACTGATATAAACTGCTTCCAAATCGTATTTGCTAAGTATATCGAATAAAACAGCTCCGCCTCCCACAAACGGCTCAGCATATTTTGTAATAAAGCCATCCGCAAAAGGGTAATAGCATTCAATCTCTTTAAGCAGCTGACCTTTACCGCCTGCCCACTTCAAGAAAGGTTTGACCGTTTTTTCTTCAGCTCTATTGTATCGTGTACTTCTTGCATCTACTGGTTTTTCTGCCGAAGCAGGTATAATCCACATATTACCCACCATAGTCGCTTCAGCGATCCTTTGTTCTGAACACAAAGCTGCTACTCTCCTTTGAGATATGCCCCACTTGTCAGCGGC
>CAYTRJ010000185.1:0-2647 GCA_964440185.1 uncultured Faecalimonas sp.
CATCACTAATGTAACAAGTGTAAGTGGTACATTTAAAATAAACATACTTGTCAAAACACTTATGATCGTAACCCCACTATTTACTGCTTGTGGAATACTTTGACTGATCATCTGACGAAGTGTATCAATATCATTTGTGTAAATAGACATGATATCACCATGTGCATGCGTATCAAAATATTTGATTGGAAGTTTTTCCATATGTTCAAATAGTTCATTACGAAGTTGTCTTTGGCATCCTTGTGTTACATTTACCATGATACGGTTATAACCATAAGTTGATATGATCCCAATGAGATAGAATCCTGCCACGCGGAAAATTGCATGTGCAAGTGGAGTAAAATCTGGATTTTCAGCCAGTAGCATTGGTGCAATATACTCATCTATTAGGCTTTTTGTAAACATGGTTCCCTGTACATTGGCAAGTACACTCACAACGATCAATGTTATAACTGCCGCATAGTGCCATTTATAAAATTGAAAAATATATTTCATAAGACGTTTTAAAATCTTACCTGGATTTTCTACATTCGGTTTTTGTCCTACATGTGGTCGTGCCATATTTACTCACCTGCCTTTTCATCGAAATCTCCGCCGCCTTTTGTTTGTGTTTCATACACTTCACGGTAGATTTCATTTGTTTGTAATAATTCTTCGTGTGTACCAAATCCATTTACTTGACCATCTTCCATTACAATAATACGGTCTGCATTTTGTACACTGGAAATTCTTTGTGCAATGATAAACTTTGTTGTATCTGGAATGGATTCTGCAAATACCGCACGAATCTTCGCATCTGTTGCTGTATCTACTGCACTTGTACTGTCATCTAAAATTAATACCTTTGGTTTTTTAAGCAATGCACGTGCAATACATAATCTTTGCTTTTGACCTCCAGATACATTTGTTCCGCCTTGTTCGATATAAGTTTCATACTTATCCGGAAATCTTTCGATAAATTCATCTGCACACGCTTGACGACACGCTTCTATGCATTCTTCTTCTGTTGCATCTTTATTCCCCCAGCGAAGATTTTCTAAAATAGTTCCTGAAAATAATACATTATTTTGAAGAACAACTGCTACTTGATTACGAAGTGATTCTTTGTCGTACGCTTTTACATTTAGACCACCAACAAGAACTTCTCCTTCAGTAACATCGTAAAGACGACTGATCAAATTGACCAAACTTGTTTTCGCACTTCCCGTTCCGCCAATTACACCAATTGTTTCTCCAGAATGAATTTCTAAATTAATATCATGAAGGACTTGTTCTTCTCCAGCATCTTTGTATGAGAATCCTACTTTTCTGAACGATACACTTCCATCTTTCACTTCATGTACAGGATTTTCTGGATTCTTAATATCACATTCTTCTGTAAGCACTTCTGCAATACGTTCACCACTTGCTACACTCATAGAGATCATAACAAATGCAAAAGATAACATCATAAGACTCATCAAGATGTTCATGCAATATGCGAGCAGACTCATAAGTTCACCTGTTGTAAGTGTGTCTGCTACGATCATTTTTGCACCCATCCAGCTGATTATTAAAATACAGCTATATACAGTAAGCTGCATAGCAGGTGAGTTGTATACAAGATTCTTTTCTGCTTTTACAAAAAGTTTATAGATATTTTCACTTGTTTTCTTGAATTTCTTTGTTTCTTCTTCTTCGCGCACATACGCTTTTACTACGCGAATAGCGGAAATATTTTCTTGTACTGCTGAGTTCATATCATCATATTTTGGAAATGCAGCTTGGAAGTGTTTCATAGCTGATTTCATGATCGTTAATAAGGCAGCACCTAATAAAATAACCGCTACTAAATATACAGATGCAATCTTCGCATTGATCGTAAATGCCATGAACATTGCACAGATCAAACTTGCTGGTGAACGCATCAACATACGAAGACACATCTGATATGCATTTTGTACGTTTGTAACATCTGTTGTTAAACGTGTTACAAGTCCCGCTGTGCTGAACTTGTCAATATTTGTAAAAGAATATGTCTGAATATGATTGAACATAGCTTCTCTTAAGTTTTTCGCAAAACCAGTTGATGCTTTTGCACCAAAGCGGCCACCTGCAATACCAGCTCCTAATCCTAGTACTGCTGCCACAATCATAACAGCTCCTACCATATATATGTGTTTGATATCTCCTTTTTCTACACCATCATCAATAATGGATGCCATTAATAGTGGAATCAACATTTCAAAAATAACTTCCACAATCATAAATACAGGAGTGAGAATCGACTCTTTTTTGTACTCTTTGACTTCTTTTAATAATGTATGAAGCATATAGGTCCTCCTTTTCTAGTTCTAAAAATACAATTGATGATAACACATTTTAATGAAAATGTTTATAAAATTTTGATTAAATCGTATTATTTGCTATTTTACTACTTTTTCTGCCCGATATAAAGGGCTCATTCTGTTGTTCTTAAGTTCTTTAAATAATTTACCATTATTCAGGCACAAAGAAAAACTAACAGAATAAAGTATGTATTTTCCAATCATATGCTTTGGTAATATTCCCCATTCTTTCCTCATTATATACAGCATACCCATACCATGTACCGAACGTTAATGGCGCTGTTCCACTTCCGTCTGCGTATGTGTCATGGTTCTTGCCT
>CAYTRJ010000186.1:0-2643 GCA_964440185.1 uncultured Faecalimonas sp.
CTCGAAGTGGGAGCCGAAGCTCCCACTTTTTATACTGTTATTTCCACACTTCTTTTCCGGTCTCGGTGATCGCATAAACCGGATCACCGTACTTATCCTTGCGGATTTCTGCGATATAGCCCTTTGCAATTACTTCGTCCACAACTTCCTCGGTATACTTACGGACCAAAGCAGAGCGGATCACGGTACTCCCGTTTGAGAACAGATACAGCATCTTAGCAAACTTTTCTTTATCTTTTTGTGTCATAATTTCTTTCTCCTTTGAGTTTTTATTAACATAGCAGATTTCTGCTGTGTATTTCATTTATTCATAATATGGAATTGATCATTTTATGTGTAATTTTGTAAAAGCCAAGATTTGTGTCATCATTCAAACTGAATCCATATTGCAGGACGAACGGCACCATCACTACGGTTAACACGAGAGCCTACTGCATTGACAATGCCATCAGTACATGCAGAGGTTGCAAGGCTCTGGCTGCCACCGGGTGACCGCAACCACCACCAATAGGTTTCGGTGCAGCTAGTTTTGGCTGCGCCTTGCGCAATTGCATAAGCTGTAAGATTAGAGATTCTTTCATTCGCTGAGTGCCCTAAATAATTGTATACTTCATTCATGCTGAGTAGAAACACCTTATCTTGTGTTGCATTGCCGGGATTAGTACTTTTGTAGGGATTCTTATCAGCTGACACCGTTACCGTAGGAATCATAGCTAGCTCTTCTGTACTGAATGCTGAGTAGATAAAACTGCCGTTTAACCACTGCCGCAATGAACAGGTTTCCCATGTAGCATCAGTATCGGTTATATTATACGGTTTGCTATCCAAAGCGTATTTACTAATGAGAAGGCTTCTGTTTTCGGTTTTCTCAAGCACCAGCCATTCGATTTGTTCCGTTCCATTGTATGTGTTATTGTCCTGTTCATACGAACCAAAAACCACATAATCGCCTACTTTTGCATTTTTTAGCTTTGCATATTTGTATTTGACATATGCAGAGTTTATTCTTTTGGCACTATCCTTGTAATCCCCCAGGTCTGCAAATGCTGCAATTGCTTCCTCGTATTGACCAGATTCCATCAGCGACAATGCTGAACGATATCGGCATTCGCTGATCTGAGTGGCACTATCTTTGTAATCCCTCAAGGCTTCAAATACTGCAATTGCTTCCTCATATTGACCAGATTCCATCAGCGTAACAGCGGAATTGTACTCGTTCATATCCGTAACGGACATTATGATCGTAACAACGATTGTAATACAAACTGCAACTGCACCAATTCTTATGATGTTCTTTTTGAAGGCTTCTGCTTTCTTCCGTGCGGCTTCCGCTTCTATTTTTTCTTTGGCGATCCGTTCTGCTTTCTTGGTCTGTAAGGAGTCTATATCAATTGCTCGCAAATCTGCATGAATTTTTTTGCACCTATGGCACTTTACTTCATCTTTCCAATTGATTGAACCGCAAACACAATGCCACAGATCCTTTTGATCCAGCAATAGGTTGGTGCAACGCTGACCATATTCCAAACAAAATTGCTTTTCTAACTCACTGTCGCACAATGCAGAAAGCAGTTGTACCTTCTCAAGCGGCTCCCACGGCTGATTTTCCCATGCCCAAGTGGTATTGTCTGTAAAAATGACTTCCGTTACAGACACCACAAAGGAACGGCTTGCCGCATTTGGAAGCGTGATCGGCGTTTTCTGTCCAAATTCCGAATCCCGTTCGGCGTACAGATCAAGATATTGATAGGTAACGCTTTCGCCAAGAAAATTTCCAACTGTGTCCATGGGCTGAATACCCACTGTAAGCGCCTTGATTTTCTTCGGCGTGATGTTCTGGAATTTCAATTGTGCAAGTACATTGCCGCTTTGGTTGTCTTTCAGCAGTGCACCAGCTGAAATGATGACTGGGGAACTCTCTGCATATAAGTTTTCAGGCGAGGAAAACAGTTTTTTGTATCTTTCACTCATGGGGCTACCTCCTTACAGATCAGGCAGTTCATCGGTTGCAACTTCTACTTTGGTTCCACGGTCAGGCAAAGCAATGACCATCAAATAACCGATGGGCAGCAGGAAAAAGCTCCAATTCAAATACTTGACATATGCATATCCCTTTTCTTTTGCAATCACTCCAAATTCATCCGCAATAAATAGATCCAGCAACAGGCCGTATAACAAGCCGAAAAACCATGCTGCATTCAGTCCTTCTTCATTTGCGGAGCCGATAAGCAATGCTGCTATCAGCGCAATGAAGAAGATTGCCACACTCATGTACACCAAGCATTTCTTTCTGTCCATTTTTCTTTACCTCCATAAAATAAAAAGTGCGCCTACCGAAGTAAGCGCACTAAAAAACACAAACTCCGATAGTCGCCAAACTAACTCAATGTGAAATGGGTGCAACAAGCACACACAAACAATGACGGAATTTGCATTTTTGTCAAATTCACATTATTTGTGTATGCAGAAATAAGCATATTATTCCCAAAGAAAAATACACCCATCTTCACATTTATTAAGTTAGTTTGGCATAAATATAGTATCACATCCATTTCTGTTTTTCAATCCCAAAATCGCCACTTTTCTTATCTCTTTTGGTATGGTATAATGAGAAAAAATGGGCAAGGGGGACTGGGAATGAAA
>CAYTRJ010000187.1:0-2627 GCA_964440185.1 uncultured Faecalimonas sp.
AAGTAACGGGAATGATGTGTCCTATGTGCGAAAAGCACACGAACGAAGCGATTGAGAAGGCTTTTGATGTAAAAAGCGTAGCGGCTTCACACGAAAAAAACGAGGTGCAGATTGTGAGTGAAGCTCCGCTCGACGAAGCAAAACTCAAGGCTGTAGTTGAAGAAGCAGGCTACACGCCGGGAGAGGCAAAAACAGAACCTGTTGCATAAGCAAAACGGAGAAAATGCACATTAGAATTGCATAAACTGAACATTCATCGTCATTTGATGAAATTAAATTACGGCGGGCGAACACGCAGATTCGCCCGCTAAAAAATATCCCCTCGTGTAAAGGAGAAATTATGAAATTTAAGTATTCATATAATAAAAATCCTAATCGCTTCATATTTGTTTCCTTTGTTATTGTCATTGCATTGATGATTGGATTCATATTAACGATTTCTGAAAGCAGTATGAATCAAAATGTTGAAAATCGTGTATTTAAGGAATTAAAATCCACTTCAGGCACACAGGCAACCATGCTAAAGAATCATTTAGAGGAGCAGTATCAACCATTAAATGTGATTGCAGATATGATTTCAGAAGGAGAAACATTTGCCGACGAAAAAATGCAGCCAATGCTCAAAGCAATGGTAAATACCCATAGATTATGTATGCTTGCATTTGCGGATTTAGAGGGTAATGTAATCGGCTATGAGGGGGATAAACGAAGTAATGTTAGTGACCGCAGATATTTCAACAGCATTGTAAGCGGACAAAGCAAGCAATGTTGTGAATACTTGGAAACAACCAAAACATTAAACGAACCAAGAGTAATCTTTTCTGTTCCTGCTCATAGAGACGGAAAGTTGATAGGTGTGCTTTATTGCAGTAAAGAAATCAATGTGCTGGAAGAAACTCTTTTTGAGAACAATGAGTTATTTGATACTTCAACTATTATTTTTATTTGCGATTCAGACGGTAATATGATTGTCGCAAACGAAACAACACATAAAAGATGTGAGAGTCTTGGCTTAGATGATGAACGTTGCTGTGTGTATGAGCAGCTGCCTGATTTGGAAAAAATGTTTCTTGAAAATCAAGAAGTACAAAAAATCAATATGCAAGGAGCTGCTGCATATGCATCTTTGATGCCGATAAGCATAAATGATTGGCAGCTTGGCTGCATTGTTGATGAAGTGAATGCAACAAGAGCTTATGCTACCAATCTGTCAAATCTGAAAAAAGTGACCTATTCTACAATCAACATTGCCGTTCTTGCGATTGTTTATATTGTTATATTGGCATACATTTGTATCAAGAGAAAACAAACAGAAGCAAGGGTTATCAATCGTTCCTATGAAAATTATAAAGTGCTTTTGCATGAAATGAATTGCACTGTGGTAGAATACGATCCTAAAGATGCAAAAATTTTCTCAGTTAAGGATACAGATCCTTACGGTATTAGCGAGTGGAATGGAAAAGAGGAAGCTTACGAAGAATACAAAAAACTTCATCCTGAATTTGATTTTAATGAACTGGAAAAAGAAGTTATCTTAGTACAAAAAAATAATAAGACTTACTCTTTTGAATCTATCATAAAGATTGAAAACAAAGAATTGCGTTGGGTTAAGATTATTTTAATACCGATAATAAACGAAGATGGTATTTTCAAAATTTTTTCAGCGATTTTAGATGTTTCTGATATACATCGTGAATTTGATAACACAGCTGAAAGTTTTTCGAAAGTTCCGGGCGGTATTCATCGCTGCTATCTCAGTGATCCGATTCATCTGGAATACTTCAGTGAGGGACTTTGTAAAATGCTTGGATATACATACGACGAGGTGAAAGCCATTGTAACAGCAGAAAATAAATATTCCCTATTGATTTATTCGGAGGACAGACCGATATTTCGTTCCTTTGTCAGAAATTTAGCGAAGTACGGAGGTACACAGACCTGTGAATATAGAATGATTTGCAAAGATGGTTCTTTACTCACTGTTTCCGATACTATGGATGCGAAAAAAAGTTCTTCCGGAATTGTATACGGATATTCTGCTGTAACAGATTTGCAAAAGTATAAAGAGATGCAAGAAAAATTGGAGCAGGAACTGCAAAAGACGAAACAGCAGTTGGAAGAAGCAAGGATTAAAAATTTCAACAGCCAAATGCAGCCACATTTTCTATATAATGCCTTGGCATCTATCAGGGAGATTGTGTTAGATGATCCTGAATATGCTTCTGATTTGATTTATGATTTTACAACGCATCTTAGAGCTTGTATTCGTTCGATGGCAAGTGATAATCTGGTGCCATTCAAACAAGAATTGGATAATATCAAGGCTTATGTAAATATCGAAAAAATGCGTTTTGGAGATAAATTGAATATTCAATATGATTGCCGAGAAACTGATTTTGATATTATCCCGCTTGGCATACAGCCATTGGTAGAAAATGCAATCAGACACGGCATATATGAGCGTGGCACCGAGGGTGGAACAGTTACAGTCCGCACATTCCGTGCAGAAGATAACATTCTTGTTCAAATAGACGATACAGGTGTCGGCTTTGATTACAATACTCTATTGCATCAAGTAAAAGACGGCAAACGAGATTCAACAGGATAGTTTAATATGATTTTTCGCA
>CAYTRJ010000188.1:0-2605 GCA_964440185.1 uncultured Faecalimonas sp.
CTTATTGGTATGGCATCTTCTGGTGTACATAGTAATGGCTTTTCTTTGGTGCGTAAAGTATTTGATATGAGTGAAGAAGCATTGAAGAGGGAATATGATGCGCTTGGATGCTCTTTGGGAGAGGCACTACTTGCACCTACAAAGATTTATGTAAAGGTACTCCGTACAATTAAAGAAGCAGGCGTAAAGATCAAAGCATGCAGTCACATTACTGGTGGTGGATTTTATGAAAATATTCCACGTATGTTATGTGAAGGAACACATGCAGTTGTGAAAAAAGATAGCTATCCAGTTCCACCAATTTTTAATATGTTGGCAGTGGATGGGGACATTGAAGAATATATGATGTATAACACATTTAATATGGGACTAGGTATGGTGCTTGCAGTAGATGAAAAAGATGTGGATGCTGCATTAGAAGCAATTCAGGCAGCAGGAGAAGATGGATATGTAGTTGGGCATATTGAATCGGGAGATAAAGGAGTGACTTTATGTTAAGAGTTGCTGTTTTGGTTTCCGGCGGCGGAACGAACTTGCAGGCTATTTTAGATGCAATAGATACAGGAATGATCACAGATACAAAGATTGTCGGAGTGGTTAGCAATAATAAAAATGCATATGCTTTAGAACGTGCAAAAATAAAGGGGATCGAAGCTGTTTGTGTATCACCAAAAGATTATGAATCCCGCACTGCGTTTAATGAGGCATTGCTGCAAACAGTAGATCGATTAAAGGTGGATTTGATCGTACTTGCAGGTTTTCTGGTTGTTATACCAGAGCAGATGATTGCAAAATATCGTAATCGAATCATCAATATACATCCTTCACTGATTCCAGCGTTTTGTGGTACTGGATTTTATGGATTGAAAGTCCATGAAGCAGCGTTGGAAAAAGGGGTAAGGGTTGTTGGTGCAACAGTGCATTTTGTAGATGAAGGCACAGATACGGGGGCAATTATTTTACAAAAAGCGGTGGAAGTGGAACAAGATGACACACCAGAAACATTACAACGCAGAGTTATGGAGCAAGCAGAATGGAAGATTTTGCCTAAAGCAATTGATTTGATCGCGCATGATCGAGTGAAGATAGTAGATACAAAAGTAGTGATTTCATAGGAGGAATCTCATGAAGGTATTAATCGTAGGAAGCGGTGGAAGAGAACATGCGATTGCATGGAGTGTAGCAAAGAGTAAAAAGGTAGATAAAATTTACTGTGCACCAGGAAATGCAGGGATTGCTTCGATTGCAGAATGTGTTCCGATCGGCGCGATGGAATTTGAAAAATTAATAGCATTTGCGAAAGAAAAAGAAGTTGATTTCACCATTATTGGTATGGATGATCCATTAGTAGGCGGGATTGTGGATGCGTTTGAAGCAGCAGGACTTCGTATATTTGGTCCACGTAAGAATGCAGCAATTTTAGAGGGGTCAAAAGCCTTCTCGAAAGATCTTATGAAAAAATATGGTATTCCAACAGCAGGGTATGAGAAATTTGATGATCCTCTGAAAGCATTGGCTTATTTAGAAACTGTGAATTTCCCAATTGTGTTGAAGGCGGATGGGCTTGCGCTTGGAAAAGGAGTTCTGATTTGCAACTCTTTAGAAGAAGCAAAAGAAGGTGTGCAGTCTATTATGCTGGACAAACAATTCGGAAATGCAGGAAATGTAATGGTCGTTGAAGAATTTATGACAGGAAGAGAAGTGTCTGTATTAACTTTTGTGGATGGCACTACGATTAAGACCATGACATCCGCACAAGACCATAAGCGTGCAAAAGATGGTGATAAAGGCTTAAACACAGGAGGAATGGGAACTTTTTCTCCAAGCCCGTTTTATACAGACGAAGTAGATGCGTTTTGCAAGCGCTATATTTATCAGGCGACAGTAGACGCTATGAAAGCAGAAGGACGTGAATTTAAAGGGATTATTTTCTTTGGTTTGATGCTGACTCCAGATGGACCACGTGTATTGGAATATAATGCAAGATTTGGAGACCCGGAAACGCAAGTAATCTTGCCACGTATGAAGACAGATATTATAGAAGTAATGGAAGCCTGCGTAGATGGAACATTAGATCAAGTTGAATTGGAATTTGAAAATAATGCAGCAGTTTGTGTTGTACTGGCTTCCGATGGTTATCCGTTGAAATATGAAAAAGGATTTGAAATCAAGGGTTTGGAAGAATTTCAAAAACATGATGGTTATTACTGTTTCCATGCAGGTACCAAAAATGTGGATGGAAAGATTTTGACAAATGGTGGACGAGTTCTTGGTGTTACAGCCAAAGGTACTAATTTAAAAGAGGCGCGAGCAAATGCTTATGATGCTACAGAGTGGGTTACTTTTGCAAACAAATATAAGAGAAATGATATCGGGAAAGCGATAGAGGAATTGTAAAAAAAGAAAGCTTAGATTGTGGTGACACGATTTAAGCTTTTTTAATTCTAGACAAAATTATTCTGTGTGTTATAATACCGATATAACACGACACGAGAAAAAGGTGAATTTTATGATGATTCAGATTGATTTTAATAGTAATGAAGCACTTTATATGCAGCTTCGCAATCAGATCATTTTAGGTATTGCTACGGCTAAGATACAAGAG
>CAYTRJ010000189.1:0-2587 GCA_964440185.1 uncultured Faecalimonas sp.
ACACATTACAAATGAGATAAAGAAAAGAAGAACATTTGCGATTATTTCCCATCCGGATGCTGGTAAAACAACATTGACTGAGAAATTTTTGTTATATGGTGGAGCAATTAATCAAGCTGGTTCTGTAAAAGGGAAAGCAACAGCGAAACATGCTGTGTCAGACTGGATGGAAATTGAAAAAGAAAGAGGGATTTCAGTTACTTCTTCAGTACTTCAATTTAATTATGATGGATATTGTATCAACATCTTAGATACGCCAGGGCATCAGGATTTCTCGGAAGATACATACCGTACACTGATGGCTGCGGATTCTGCAGTAATGGTTATTGATGCTTCGAAAGGGGTAGAAGCACAAACTCGTAAATTATTCAAAGTTTGTGTTATGAGACACATCCCAATTTTTACGTTTATTAATAAGATGGACCGTGAAGCACGAGATACATTTGAATTGTTAGATGATATTGAAAAGGAGCTTGGAATTGCAACTTGCCCAATCAACTGGCCTATTGGATGTGGGAAAGAATTCCGAGGTGTGTTCGATCGAGAAACTAGAGAAGTAGAACTTTTCTCGGAAACACAAAAAGGGACATCTATGGGAGATGTGCGTAAAGTTGCATTAGATAGTCCAGAATTGGATACACTTATCAGTGAAGAACAGAAGATGCAGCTGAATGATGAGATTGAACTTCTTGATGGTGCCAGTGCAGAATTTGATATGGACCTAGTAAGCAAAGGACAATTATCACCTGTATTTTTTGGTTCAGCATTGACAAACTTTGGTGTTGAAACATTTTTACAACATTTCTTAAAAATGACTTCATCACCACTTCCAAGAATATCTGATCAAGGTGAGATCGACCCTATGGAAGAGAAAGACTTCTCTGCATTTGTATTTAAGATCCAAGCAAATATGAATAAGGCGCACCGAGACAGAATTGCATTTATGCGTATTTGTTCAGGCGAATTCGAAGCAGGTATGGATGTGTTCCATATTCAAGGAGGGAAAAAAGTACGTCTTTCTCAGCCACAACAAATGATGGCGAGTGAAAGAAAAATGATCGATAAAGCATATGCTGGAGACGTAATTGGTATTTTTGACCCAGGTATTTTCTCGATTGGAGATACACTTACAACATCAAGCAATAAATTTGCTTATGAAGGAATCCCAACTTTTGCACCAGAACATTTTGCAAGAGTACGTCAAGTAGATACAATGAAACGTAAACAGTTCATCAAAGGAATCAATCAGATTGCGCAAGAAGGTGCGATCCAGATCTTCCAGGAATACAATACAGGTATGGAAGAAATTATTGTAGGTGTAGTTGGCGTGCTACAATTTGATGTATTGAAATATCGTTTGGAAAATGAGTACAATGTAGAAATCCGTCTTGATCCACTTCCATACGAACATATTCGTTGGATTGAAAATAAAGAAATTGATCTGGATAAGATTGTTGGAACATCTGACATGAAGAAGATCAAGGATTTAAAAGATCGTCCATTGCTATTGTTTGTAAATAGCTGGAGTGTAAGAATGACATTAGAACGTAATGAAGGATTAGAATTATCTGAGTTTGGTCGTTCCTAATTCGCAAGAATCTATTTGCAAATAGATACAAATTTGTTATAATGAATTGAAATTAAACCAAACTAGGAGGTTTTGAATCATGGGAAAAGACGTAAGAAATGATTATACAATACAATTAGAAGACAATCGCGGAGAGGTTGTAATTGCAGACGAAGTAATCGCTGTTATCGGTGGATTAGCTGCATTGGAAGTAGATGGAGTTTCTACAACAATGGAAGCGAGCGCTGCAAAAGATCTGATTAGCAAAATTGGAAAGAAGACATTAGCAAAAGGTGTGAAAGTAGATGTATTAGAAGGCATCGTAACAATTGCTATGACTTTGAACTTAAAATACGGTTATAATATCTTAGATGTTTCTAAGAAAGTACAAGAAAAAGTGAAGGTTGCCATTGAGAATATGACAGGACTTACAGTTGCTGATGTAAATATTCGTGTAGCTGGCGTTGATATGGAAGCATAAGAAAAGATGAGACAAGGGTTATGTATGTGTAGTGATACATAGCCCTTTTTGATTGCGTTATCAATTTTTATGTAGTATAATAATTCATAATGCATATTTATAATTTAGTACAAAGGACAGAGGTAAAAGAATGAGTAGAACAGAACTTAGAGAACATATTTTCAGAATGTTATTCCGCATTGAATTTAATAGCGCAGAAGAGATGAAAGAACAAGAAGCACTCTACTTTGAATTACTTGGTGAAGTAGAAGAAAGTAACCAAGCATACATTTTAGATAAATACAATGCGATTGTAGAAAAGGTAGAAGAAATTGATGAATTATTAAATAATTTATCAGAAGGATGGAAAACATCTCGTATGAATCGTGTGGATCTCACTATTTTGAGATTAGCGACATATGAATTAAAATGGGACGAAGAAGTACCAACAGGTGTTGCAATCAATGAAGCAGTAGAATTAGCCAAAAAATATAGCAGCGATGATGGTCCAGCATTTGTAAATGGTATTTTAGCGAAAGTAGCAAACTAGGAGTAAGATT
>CAYTRJ010000190.1:0-2563 GCA_964440185.1 uncultured Faecalimonas sp.
AATTGGTTTACGTAAAGGTGACGCTGCTATGGAAGTTCTTCTTGAACTTGTATAAGAATAAGCGAATTACAAAAGAGTTCCTAGAATTAGGAGCTCTTTTTTGTGTACATAAGAAAAAATATATGCTATACTAACGGCAATGTAATATTTAAGCTAATTTGAAAAGAGGTAATTGAAATGAGAATTATTAAAACAGCAGATTACAACGAAATGAGCAGAAAAGCAGCAAATCTGATTGCCGCACAAATGATTATGAAACCAAATTGCGTGTTAGGACTTGCAACAGGTTCTTCACCAATCGGAACTTATAAAGAATTGATTCAAAAATGTGCAGATGGGGATATTGATTTCTCCGATGTTACAACGGTAAATTTAGATGAATATAGAGGATTACCAAGAGATAATGATCAAAGTTATTATTATTTTATGAACGATAATCTCTTTAATCATGTAAACATTGATAAAGCAAGAACTCATGTACCAAATGGTATGGTTGAAGATGCAGAAGAAGAATGTGGAAATTATGAAAAATTAATCAAATCATTAGGTGGAGTTGATCTACAGTTGTTAGGTCTTGGCCATAATGGACATATCGGATTTAATGAACCAGCAGAATGCTTTGACAAAGAAACACATTGTGTTGATCTACAAGAAAGCACAATAGAAGCAAATAAACGTTTCTTTGCGTCTATTGATGATGTTCCACGTCAAGCTTATACAATGGGAATTCAAACAATTATGAATGCAAGAAAAATTGTGGTTGTTGTAAGTGGAAAGGATAAGGCTGAAATTGTGAAAAAAGCATTTACAGGACCAGTAACACCAGCAGTACCAGCATCTATTTTACAAATGCACCCAGATGTAACTGTAGTATGTGATGCGGAAGCAGCTTCATTATTATAAGAGATGATAAAGATATGATTATTAAAAATGTTTTAGTATATACAGAAGAAAAAATGTTTGAATATGGAGACATCTGCATCAAAGATGGTGTATTTGCTCCAATGGATGAAAATGATAATGAAATTATCGACGGACAAGGATGCTATGCAATTCCTGGTTTGGTAGATATTCATTTTCATGGTTGTGTGGGATATGATTTTTGTGATGGTACACAAGAAGCAATTGAAAAAATTGCAGAATATGAAGCATCCCAAGGCGTTACAACGATTGTTCCTGCAACTATGACATTATCAGAAGAAGAGTTACTTGCAATCATGGAAAATGCAGGTACATATGAAAACAAAAAAGGTGCTGACCTTGCCGGAATTAATATGGAGGGTCCATTTATTTCCCCAGCAAAGAAAGGAGCACAAGCGGCTACTCATATTCGTCAGGCGGATATTGAGTTGTTTAGGAAACTTCAAAAAGCATCGAATGGCTTGATCAAACTAGTAGATATTGCTCCGGAAGAACCAGGAGCAATGGAATTTATTGATACATTGAAAGATGAAGTTGTCATTTCATTTGCGCATACAGCAGCAAAATATGATGTTGCTAAAGAAGGATACGACAGAGGTGCTTGTCATGCAACACATCTTTATAATGCAATGCCACCATTTACACATCGTGAACCAGGTGTTGTTGGTGCGGCCAGAGATAGCGAACATTGTATGGTAGAATTGATCTGCGACGGAATCCACATTCATCCAGCGGTCGTGCGTGCAACATTTGACATGTTTGGTGAAGAACGTGTTATCTTGATCAGTGATAGTATGCGTGCAACAGGCTTATCTGATGGACAATATACATTGGGTGGCCAAGATGTAAAAGTTGTTGGTAGATTAGCAACACTCGTAAGTGATGGAGCGATTGCAGGTTCTGCAACAAACTTAATGGAATGTGTTAGAATTGCAGTGAACGATATGGAAATTCCATTAGAAACAGCAATTGCATGTGCAACAATTAATCCAGCAAAAAGTATTGGGATTGATGACCAATATGGATCTATTGCAGAGGGAAAAGTTGGAAATGTAATTCTATTGAACTATGATCTAATACCAAATAAAGTTATTTTGAAGGGTAAAGTTTTATAACCTTGACAAGCTTTTGAAAATCAGTTATGATTGCAATAATTGAATAGAAAATGCAATGAAGAGAAAGAGTAATAATTTACACTGCATACAGAGAGTTGCCGGCTGGTGAGAGGCGCATGAGAAGAGGATTATGAATACATCTTGGAGCTTTGTACTGAAAGAACAATTTGAGTAGGCTACAACGGATTGGCACACGTTATCGTGCTTGAGTATTATATGATACTTGCAGAGATATATAGTGTGAGCTGTATATGAATTAAGGTGGTAACACGAGATAGTTCCTCGTCCTTTATATAAGGACGAGGATTTTTTTTAGGAGGTTTTTATGGGAATTTATGAAGAATTGCAGGCAAGAGGACTGATTGCCCAAGTAACAGATGAAGAACTAATTAGAGATTTAGTAAATAATGGAAAGGCGACATTCTACATTGGATTTGATCCAACAGCTGATAGTTTGCATGTAGGCCACTTTATGGCACTTTGCCTTATGAAACGTCTTCAAATGGCTGGAAATAAGCCGATTGCTT
>CAYTRJ010000191.1:0-2510 GCA_964440185.1 uncultured Faecalimonas sp.
ATGTCAAAGCACCACAAAAGAAGGCAGTTCTTCTTCCGGACGAAACAGAGCTTGTGACAGAGGTGCTTGCAGACGGCGAAACGCTGCGGATCCATCTTCCGAAGGTGGGTATTTTTGAAATGATCAAGCTGGTGTAGCATAATCGGGTATTATTTCTGAATGCCATAACGCATAGAGAAATGAAATCGTGATATGGATATGATGTGGAGGGAATCGTTTATGGATCAATTGTGGTATGCGACTCCGGCAATGGAATGGAATCAGGCACTTCCTTTGGGAAATGGTTTTATGGGTGCCATGTGTTTTGGTGGTACGATCATTGACCGGTTTCAATTAAATAATGATAGTGTTTGGTGGGGGAGCTTTCGTGATCGCATTAATCCGGATGCCAAGGAGCATATGTCGATTGTGCGTAAATTGATTAGAGAAGGAAAGATCCGTGAAGCAGAAGAACTTGCTAATGAAACGCTTGCAGCGGTTCCCGAATATCAAAGTCACTATGAGCCGTTGGCAGATGTGTTTTTCATACCAGAAAGTGATGAAAGAATTTATTTTTTGGGTATACGTGATCATTGGAGTGAACAGCTGAATCGAAATGAACAACTTTCGGATTACAAACGGGAACTGAATATCGAACATGGAATCCATACGGTAAGTTATACTAAAAATGGAATCAGTTTCTGTAGAGAAAGTTTTATTTCTTATCCGGATAGAGTAATGGCAGTAAAGTGTGAGGGAACTCCGTTACGTGTAATCATGGAGAGAGAGTCCTATTGTGACAGAATATATAAGTTGTCTGAGCATACGCTTTGTATGGAAGGGCAGACCGGAGCAAATGGAGTAAAGTATTGTCTTGTTATTCGTGTGATTAGTGGTAATTCGTATATCAAAGGACGAACTTTACATTGTGATGGAAATGCAGAAATAATTCTTGCCTCACAAACCAGCTTTTATTGTGACAATTATATTGAAGATGCAGTTGATATGCTTGATAAAGCAGAAAAACTCGGATATGAAGAATTAAAAAATCGTCATATGAAAGATGTTTCGTCACTTATGAATCGTTGTGTTCTGGCTATTTAATGTGAAGATAAGAATTATATTCCTACGGATGAGCGGTTGAATGCAAATAAAAGTGATGGACAAGATTTGGGACTGGTCAATCTCTTATTTTCTTATGGAAGATATTTACTGATTTCTTCCAGCAGAGTAGGGAGTTTGCCTGCAAATTTACAGGGGATTTGGAATGATAGTTTTACACCAATTTGGGATAGTAAATTTACGATTAATATTAATACCCAGATGAATTACTGGTGTGCAGAAAATACAGGACTTTCTGAGCTTCATATGCCGTTGTTTGAACATATGAAGCGCATGGTTCCAAATGGCAGATCTGTAGCGGAAAGAATGTATGGGGCAAGAGGATGGATGGCTCATCATAACACGGATATATGGGGAGACTGTGCACCTCAGGATACCTGGCCTCCTGCAAGTTATTGGCAAATGGGAGCTGCATGGCTTTGTATTCATGTTTTTGAACATTATCGTTATACTGGTGATAAAGAGTTTTTAAAAGAATATCTTCCGATCGTGAAAGAGGCAGCACTCTTTTTTGAAGATACTCTCGTAGAAAATGGAAAGGGGGAGCTGGTGGTATCGCCAACAGTTTCTCCAGAGAATCCTTATCAGCTTCCAAATGGGGAACGAGGAAATCTTTGTGAGGGTGCATCTATGGATGCTCAGATTTTATATGAGCTCTTTCGTGGTTTATTGGAAACGGGTCTGCTCACGGAGGATGAAAAGGAGCGATATGAGGCTATTCTTACAAGAATACCTAGTCCAAAGATTGAAGAAAATGGTACAATTCAGGAGTGGGCGGAGCCTTACGAAGAGGTTGAAATCGGACATCGCCACATTTCACATTTGTTTGCGCTTTATCCGGGGAAACAGTTTTTTGATTGTCAAAATAGAGAGGAATTACTGTTAGCTTCCCGAAAAACCTTAGAACGCAGATTAGCAAATGGTGGTGGTCATACCGGATGGTCGAGAGCGTGGATTATTAATATGTGGGCAAGACTTGGTGATGGAGAGAAATGTTACGAAAATGTGGTTGCACTTTTGCAGAATTCCATGCTTCCTAATTTGTTTGATAATCATCCTCCTTTCCAAATTGATGGTAACTTTGGTCTTGTTTCCGGGATCGCAGAGATGTTGCTGCAAAGTCATGGTGAAGAATTAAAAGTTCTTCCTGCATTACCAAAGAAGTGGAAAAGTGGAAAGATTACCGGGTTGCGTTCCAGAGGTGGAAAAATCGTGGATATTGGGTGGCATGATGGAAAGTTGTGTGAATATCGCGAATATTGATGGGATGGACAGGAAAATTGCATGATAACATTGTTGAATGATGGAAAGAATCTCTTTAAGGATTAGAAAATTGATGGTTGATCATCTACAAAAGGAGCTAACTATATAAAAATCAAGTAGTTTTTACAAAAAAATAAATTTTAGTT
>CAYTRJ010000192.1:0-2486 GCA_964440185.1 uncultured Faecalimonas sp.
AGAGCACACGGTTCATACCCGTGGTGTCGTTGGTTCGAATCCGATTCCCGCTACTTCTAAGAGGATAAGCGATTGCTTATCCTTTTTTGTAGTGGATTTAAAGTTCTGGTAGCCTTTTCTGATACCATCATGTATAATTTTAAGATACAGAAGAAATGATAAAAAAGGAGAATCATATATATGAATGATAGAACAAGAAGGGCAATTTACGTTGTAGCAGGTGGCTATTTAGTTTACCTTGGAGCGAAATTGCTGATGGGAATAAAACAAGGGGAAGGAAATGCGATTGTTTCGTTAATAGGTGGAATTGCGTTTGCTTTGTTTGGTGTTTGGCTAATTATTGATTATGTTCGTTTTATGAAAAAAGAAATGGATGAATCAGAGGATGATAAGGAGTAAGATATGCGAGTTGGATTAGGATATGATGTTCATAAATTAGTAGAAGGAAGAGATTTGATCCTTGGCGGAGTAACAATCCCATATGAAAAAGGACTATTAGGTCATTCAGATGCAGATGTATTAGTACATGCTATTATGGATGCACTGATAGGCGCAGCAGCGTTAGGAGATATTGGTAAGCATTTTCCGGATACAGATGAAAGATATAAAGGGATTTCTAGTATGAAATTGTTGGAACATGTTGGAGCGTTGTTAGATGAACATTTGTATGTGATTGAAAATATTGATGCAACAATCATTGCGCAGAGACCGAAGATGCTTCCATACATTCAAACAATGCGTGAAAATATTGCAAAAGTACTTCACATTGAGCTGGACCAAGTGAATATTAAAGCAACAACAGAAGAAGGGCTTGGATTTACAGGTGCGGGAGAAGGGATTTCTTCTCAGGCAATTTGCGCAATTGAAAAAATTACGAATTTTAATAGTGTGGCGGTAGGACCAGGCGAAGGTGGATGTGCGGGCTGCACAGGATGTAAACATGGAAAGTAGAAAATTATATGTAACAGAGCATGGGAATACAAGGAAACTTTGGGAAGAGATTTTTCAGGAAGATACGAAAGCGTTTCTAGATTACTATTATGAAGAAAAGACCAAGAATAACAAGATTTTCGTTATGGAAGAAGCAAAGCAGATCATAGGGATGCTTCACTTGAATCCATATGAAATGAGTATCGATAAAAAATGCTATTCTACCAATTATATTGTGGCAGTAGCGACAGATGCAAAATATCGAAAACAAGGGATTATGGCAGAACTTTTGAAAAGAAGTTTGAAAGAAATGTACGAGAAAAATGAGCCGTTCACATTTTTGATGCCAGCAGCAGAAGCGATTTATTATCCTTTTGATTTTAGAGTGTTTCATAAAACGGAGGGAAAAACTTTTGCAGGGGAAAAAATAGAACGAGAAGAGCTTTCGGTTTCTTATTTTGAAGAAAAGGAAGCAGAAGAACTTGCAGATTTTGCAAATGATGTTTTGTATAAATATGATGTAGCTATTTGGAGGGATGCAGCATATTATAAAAGACTTGAAAAAGAACAGCAAAGTGAAGATGGACATGTAGTGGTTGTTCGAAAAGCAGGGAAAATTGTAGCTACATTTTGCTACGCTCTAGGAGAACAAGTCGAGATTCGAGAACCACTATATAGAAAAGAAGAGGAGTTCTTGCATGCGTTATATATGTTGTTCGAAGGGCAAAAAGTGAATTGTACAGGAATGACCTTTATGGCACGTATAGTTCATGTGGAGACATTTTTGAAGTCGCTGCCTGTAAAACAAGATGTAGATGTGTGCCTGGAAATCCAAGATCCTATATTAAAGGAAAATTCAGGAAGGTATCATGTGGTAGCAGATCAAAAACGAGGTGTTCATACAGTGGAAAGAACACAGGAACAACCAGATATTACGTTGGAGATTGGGGAACTGATAGAGAAAGTGTTTGAAGGACCACTTCTAAAAGTTTTTCTGAATGAAGTAGTCTAAAGGTTGACAAAACACAAGATTTTGCATAAACTAAGTGCATATAGGGTAAAGACGTAGAACGAAAGAGTAGTATGTTGGAAACTAACAGAGAGAGATTGTCAGCGGCTGAAAGCAATCTTGAGAGGAAGAGATATGAAGTGCATTCGGGAGTCGACTTGGTGAACCTAGAAGTAGCTAAGTACGGGTTACACACGTTACGTGTATCGAGTGAAGAAAGAAATTTCTTTAATAGAGTGGAACCGCGGATAAACTTCGTCTCTAATTGTTTGTTAGAGCCGAAGTTTTTTTATTTCATATGAAATAAAATGCTCCGCAAGGTATAGGAGGAAACAAAACATGAAAGTATTTAACACATTATCAAGACAAAAAGAAGATTTCGTTCCAATTGAGGAAGGAAAAGTAAAGATGTATGTATGCGGACCTACTGTTTATAACTACATTCATATAGGAAATGCAAGACCAATGATCGTATTCGACACAGTAAGACGTTATTTTGAATATAAAGGATATGATGTAAACTTCGTTTCGAACTTTACAGATGTAG
>CAYTRJ010000193.1:0-2467 GCA_964440185.1 uncultured Faecalimonas sp.
GCTGACTGTTACTAATAGGTCGAGGGCATAACCAAGTAGGTAGATAGGAACAAAAGATGGAAGATATGATATCATGATTTGTGTGTGGTTTTGAAGGTATAGATGGAAGCATTTGGTAGACACCAGATGCTTTTTTTATGACAAAATGGTGTTTTGAAGATGTCACATTTTGTCACATAATATAGGAAAAATGCATAAAAACACGTTGACATTTTTTGAAAAAGTTGTTATTATGTATAAAGTAAATGAATACAGATGGATTGTTACTGTATGGCAGGCAAAACCAAATCAATCAAGGTTCATAAAGAAGCTTGGTGGTTTGGTTTTTTTATTTTTAAAGATGTATGGAGTGTTTATGAACATATTAAAAGTAATAAATAACAATATCGTCAGCGCATTGGATAGTAACAACGAAGAAGTCATTGTTATGGGAAGAGGTCTTGGATTTAAAGTAAAAGCAGGACAACCTATCGCAGATGATAAAATTGAAAAGATATTTCGATTGAATAATAGAAATGAAACGGGTAAATTTCAAGAACTACTAAAGGCGATGCCAATGGAGCATATTGAGATTACAATGAAGATTATTGATTATGCGAAGAGCATTATGAATAAGCGAATGAATCCAAACATTTATATTACATTGACAGATCATATTGATTTTGCGATTACTAGAATGAAGGAAGGAATACGATTTTCAAATCCATTACTCTGGGAAGTAAAAACATTTTATCCAAGTGAGTATTTGATTGGAGAGTATGCAGTTGGATTAATTCGAAAAGAACTAGAAGTTGAATTTAATGAAGATGAAGCAGCGTCGATAGCGCTGCATTTAGTAAATGCAGAGTACAATGCAGACATGAGCAGTACTATGAAGATGACAACTATTATTCGTGAAGTGCTGGGAATTGTAGAAGATCATATTGGAATGAAGCTTGATAAAAGAAGCTTGAGATATTCTCGATTGGTCACGCATTTAAAATTTTTAGTACAGCGTGTATTTACAGAGCAGATGTTAAACGATGCGGAAGATGAATTGGCAAATATTATTAAAAAAATGTATCCAGATGAATATTTGTGCAGTGAAAAGGTAATTGCTCATATTCAAAATACATGTGAGTGTTGCAATGTTTCAAAAGATGAATTGACATATTTAACAGTGCATATAAGAAGAATTAGTTCAGAATTAAATCAGATAAGTGATGAGGAGGAAGAGTTGTAATATGTTTGGAACATTAAAAGAAAAGTTTGGATTAGGAAAAAAAGCAAATGATATATTAGGGGCACCAGTGAAAGGAAAGGCAGTAGCAATTTCTGAAGTAAGTGATCCAACATTTGGAGAAGAAATTTTAGGAAAAGGAATTGCGATCATTCCTACTGTTGGAAAAGTAGTTGCGCCTGTAGATGGGACTGTTGATATGGTATTTGATACAAAACATGCAATTTCAATGACTTCAGCAACAGGAATTGAAATCTTGATTCATGTAGGACTTGATACAGTGACACTAAAAGGAGAACCATTTACAGCACATGTAAAAGCAGGTGATACTGTAAAAGCAGGTGATTTAATGCTGGAATTTGACATTGAAGCAATTAAAGCAGCTGGATTGGACACAATCACACCTATAGTAATTTGTAATTCCGATGATTATACAGACATTACAATAAATGTAGGAAGAGATGTAAATACAGGAGACGTTGTACTTACATTAAATAAATAAGGTATATGACCTTTTGGGAAAAAGGTTTTATATATGAAGAGGATTCATAATAAAATGAGAGAAAAGGAGGAAAAAATTATGATGAAATATCTTCAAAAATTAGGTAAATCGTTAATGCTCCCAGTAGCAGCATTACCTATCTGTGGGATTTTAATGGGTATTGGATACGCATTATGTCCAGCTACAATGCAAGGAGGAGAAATCACAGGTATCGCAAATATGATTGGTTTCTTCTTAGTAAAAGCAGGCGGTGCTTTGATCGACAATATGGCACTTTTATTTGTAATTGGTGTTGGTGTTGGTATGGCAGATGACAACGATGGTACAGCAGGTGTTGCAGCATTAGCTTCATGGTTAATGATCACAACATTACTTTCAGAAGGTGCTGTAACAACAATGATGCCTTCTATTGCAGACAACCAAAACTCATTAATCGCATTCCAAAAAATTGCAAACCCATTTATCGCGATTATCGCAGGTATTATCGGTTCAACATGCTACAACAAATTCAAAGGAACAAAATTACCAGATTGGTTAGCATTCTTTAGTGGAAAACGTTGCGTAGCAATCGTTGCAGGTGTTGTTTCTATTATTGTTTCAGCAGTATTATTATTCGTATGGCCAATCGTATTTGGTGCATTGATTTCAATTGGTAAAGCTATCGTTAGCTTAGATGCAGTAGGTGCAGGTATCTATGCATTCTTAAACCGTTTATTGATTCCAACAGGTTTACACCATGCGTTAAA
>CAYTRJ010000194.1:0-2423 GCA_964440185.1 uncultured Faecalimonas sp.
GGGTATGTTCTACAAACGTCGTGATTATACTAAGATTGTTGACGGACGTAACCCTATCGTTGCTCACGAATTTTTAGGTTCTTCTGTAGAAGGCAAAGATGTTATCATTATTGACGATATGATTTCTTCTGGAGATAGTATGATCGATGTTGCAAGACAATTAAAAGCAAGAAAAGCAAATCGTATCTTCGCAGCTACTACATTTGGTCTTTTCACAAATGGTCTTGAAGCATTTGATAAAGCTTATGAAGAAGGCATTATCCACGGTGTACTTACAACAAACTTAATTTACCAGACACCAGAATTACTTTCTAGAGAATGGTACATTAACTGTGATCTCAGTAAATATATCGCTTTAATTATTGATACCCTGAACCACAATGGTTCTATCAGCAGCATTTTAGATCCTGTTGAAAGAATCCACGATGTTATGAGAAGATACAATAACGGCGAAAAAATCTAATAAATAACTAATAAATGGATGCTTTCCTGTTTTGTAGGAAACATCCATTTTATTATAATCTATGAGGTATACATCATGAAAAGAAGTATCAAAGAACTCTGTATTCGAATGTTTATATTATTTATCGGACTTTGCATTGCTCATTTTGGCGTTACACTATTCCTGCTTGCAGACTTAGGGGCAGATCCCTTTAATGTACTTGTACAAGGAATTTTCCGTACATTACAGCGTATTACTGGATGGGAATTTTTGACTCACGGCTATACACATGTCGGTATCAATCTATTGATCATCCTTATTTTACTATTTGTAGACCGTACTTATATCAAGATTGGAACAATCTTCTGTATGGCATTTGGCGGACCTATCATAGATTTCTTTACTGTCATTTTAGGTGACTTCATAAACGCCGGAAATCCTTTTATTATCCGTCTCATAACATTAGCCTGTGGCTGTATTATTCTTGCTTATGGTATGACTGTAGGAATAAAAAGCGACGCCGGTATAGGTCCAAATGATCTAGTTGCCATCTCTATCAGTGATAAAGGACATTTTCCATTTGGAATCACTCGTACTGTAACTGATATCAGCTTTGTGTTGATTGGATTTTTACTTGGTGGAAAGTTCGGAATCGGCACTATCGTTTGCGCATGCTTGGTTGGTATGATTGCTGAACGCTTTTTACCAATCAATGAAAAGATTATAAATAGAATTATCTAACTCTTGTATTTTATTATTTTCTAATTTATTATAAAAATAGGAGGAAATCACATGAACCCACAATATAATTTCAAAAAAGGAGCAGTAGAAATGCTGTTGCTCCACATACTTAATTCCAAAGGTGACTGTTACGGATATCAGCTTTCCCTATTGATACAAGAAATATCTGATAAAAATCTATATATTCCAGAAGGTTCTCTTTATCCTGCTTTGTATAAATTAATGGAGGAGAATTATATTTCTTGTTACAAAAAACAAACTGGAAAGCGCATGATCAAAGTCTACTATCACATCGAAGATTCTGGAAAAGAACGCTTAGAAATTTTGACAAAAGAATACCTAGCTACAACAAGCTCTATATTTAAAATTCTTAATTATGACTTTCAAAGCGAACCAGAAGAAAACACAAATGAATAAAGCAGGAGCTATAGCATGTAATGAGGTCAGTAGATTATTCTCTCTGACCTCATAAGCTGTTTTAAAATTACAGTTCCATTTTCTTAATCCATCTTCAAAGTTATATTCCTCCATAATTTACATTACCTTATCTCATTCCCGTACTTATCATAAAATACATATTCGCCATTACTGCTTTCCAAATCATCATTAAACAATTTGTCTGTAACATACATATATGGAACTTTATTAATTCCTGTCACTTCTGTTACATCATTTCCATTTCGAATGTAAATTCTTGACAATTCTGAATTCATGCTAAGTACAATAAAATACATTCTTGACATATCATTTTCTGTCAAACTAAACATATCGGTTTTAATCTCTCTACCTCGATCAGCCATTTTGCAATAATGCTTTTGAAATATATATTTTTCCTCTTGTTTTTGAAAAACCAGAAAGCCTACTTCTTGTGTTTCTTCTATCATATATCCCACAACGATTCCACCAGGTAGCTTTTCTTTCTGAATCACATGAACTGTTCCGAAATATTCTTCTTTTTCTAAAATTTTTGTACATAACTGGTCTGTAATTTCACTTTCCTTATATGCTTTTGGAATCATTATTTTCACTAAACAAACCAGCAATATTAAAAAAATTAGCACTTTTCCCCAGTTCTTATATTTTTTCGCTTTCATTGTTTTAATACATTGACTTCCTTTCCACAGCTTTACTGTAAGAAATAACTACTTGCATCCTCATCTATTTCCTTATTGTTGAAATGCTTTCGTCTCATGTTTATAGTAATACCTAAACCAATTTGATGATGTAGTATTATCGTAAA
>CAYTRJ010000195.1:0-2423 GCA_964440185.1 uncultured Faecalimonas sp.
CCTACCTTTTCTAAATCTGCCATAGCAACTGCGTATTGTTCATCATTAGGAGCTGCTCCATGCCATGCAGCTTTATCTTCCATGAATGAAACACCTTTTCCTTTTACTGTCTTAGCAATGATTGCTGTTGGCATTCCTTTTGTAGCTTTTGCTTCGTTGAATGCCGCTTCAATTTGATCAAAATCATGTCCATCAATATTGATTACATGGAAATTGAACGCTTCAAATTTTTTGTCAATTGGGTATGGTGAGTTAACTTCATCAATATATCCATCAATTTGAAGGTTATTGTTATCAACGATTACTACTAAATTGTCAAGTTTTCTATGACCTGCTAACATAGCTGCTTCCCATACTTGACCTTCTTGAATTTCACCATCCCCAAGAAGTGTATACACTCTGTAGTCATCTCCGTAAATTTTAGCTGCACAAGCCATACCTACTGCAGCTGAAATTCCTTGTCCTAAAGAACCACTTGACATATCAACGCCTGGAATGTGTTTCATATCTGGATGTCCTTGAAGATATGATCCTGTATGGCGAAGTGTCTTAAGATCTTCTACAGGGAAGAATCCTCTTTCAGCAAGTGCTGAATAGTATCCTGGTGCTGTATGACCTTTTGATAATACAAATCTGTCACGATCTGCTTTTTTAGGATCCGCTGGATCTACATTCATTTCTGCAAAATAAAGGTATGTATAGATATCTGCCGCAGATAATGATCCACCTGGATGTCCAGCTTTTGCAGAATGAACAGCTGTAATGATATCTTTTCTGATATCGTTAGCTTTTTGCATAAGTTCTAACTTGTTCATGAATATTTCCTCCCAGTTTTTATTCACCGAAAACTGCTTTATAGTCTGCTTGGAATTTTGCGATTCCTTGATCTGTTAATGGATGTTTTGTCATTGTTTCGATTACACCATATGGTACAGTTGCAATGTCAGCTCCTGCTAATGCACAATCTGTTACGTGGATTGGATTTCTTACACTTGCTGCAATGATTTCTGTTTCAATTCCTGCTACTGCAAACATTTCAGCGATTTCTGTGATTAAGTCTACACCTCTTACAGAAATATCATCAAGACGTCCTAAGAATGGTGATACATATGTAGCACCAGCTCTTGCTGCTAATAATGCTTGGTTAGCTGTGAAGATTAAAGTAACATTTGTTTTGATACCTTCTTGAGATAATACTTTACATGCTTTTAATCCTTCTACTGTCATAGGAATTTTTACTACCATATTTGGATGGATTTTAGCAATTTCTCTACCTTCTGCAATCATTCCTTCTGCATCAACTGTAGTTGCTTTTACTTCTCCACTGATTGGTCCATCTACGATAGATGCGATTTCAGCGATTACTTCTTCAAATACACGACCTTCTTTTGCGATAAGTGATGGGTTTGTTGTTACACCACAGATTACACCCATATCATTTGCTTTTTTAATATCTTCTACGTTAGCTGTGTCAATAAAAAATTTCATTTTTATTCCTCCTCATTCTTATTCATATTGTTTTCTGTTCGCTTTTTCGAAAAACAATATTTATTCTTACACCTATACTACCATATTTTCTTGGCAAAATATAGTTTTTTATAGCTACATTCATCTTATATTTTTTTACATTTTCTAACAAGGTCACTTGTCCTTTTCAGATTCGATTTTTCAGATAATCTAAAACCCCTCACGTCAAATAACGTGAGGGGTCTAATTCTAAATATTACAAACCGTTATATAACTATTTGCTAGCGATTGCAGCTTGTGCAGCAGCTAATCTAGCGATTGGCACACGGAATGGTGAACAAGAAACGTAGTCTAAACCAATCTTGTGGCAGAATTCTACAGAACTTGGATCTCCACCATGTTCTCCACAGATACCGAAGTGAAGTTTGCTATTAGCTGGTTTACCTAATTTAATAGCTGTTTCCATTAATTTACCTACACCAACTTGGTCAAGTTTAGCAAATGGATCGTTTTCAAAAATCTTAGCATCATAGTAAGCATCTAAGAATTTACCAGCGTCATCACGTGAAAATCCATATGTCATTTGTGTTAAGTCGTTAGTACCGAAGCAGAAGAAGTCTGCAACACCAGCGATTTCATCAGCTGTTAAAGCTGCACGTGGGATTTCGATCATTGTACCAACTTCATAATCTAATTCTACGCCTGCTGCAGCGATTTCAGCGTCAGCTGTTTCTACTACAACTTTCTTAACGTATGCTAATTCTTTTACATCACATGCAAGTGGAATCATAATTTCTGGAACTACTTTCCAATCAGCGTGTGCTTTTTGTGTATTGATTGCTGCACGGATAACAGCTCTTGTTTGCATTTTAGCAATTTCTGGATATGTTACTGCAAGACGAAGTCCTCTGTGTCCCATCATTGGGTTAAATTCATGTAAAGATGCAATAAGAGTT
>CAYTRJ010000196.1:0-2399 GCA_964440185.1 uncultured Faecalimonas sp.
CTCCACGGGTCGCGTTATAAATCTTGATTCCGTGCGCATCGGCGTACTTTTTTGCCGCCTGATAGGAGAGAAGGATTTTATCAATCTTAAGTTCTGATTTTTCACTTGAATAGTCTTTTACCAGATGCTGTTTTTCCTGTGTATCATATTGCTTACAATCAACACCTAATAGGTAAATTTCATCAAACCCCATATAAGCTGCCAGTTGCAGTGCCCCATCATAAGTAACGGTATACCCCAAAAAGCCTCTTTGGGAAAAATCATCCGAAAATTCCGGTTCTACCCCTTCCTTCCATTCATCCTGTAAATGCCATCTGTACATATTTTCCGAAATGTCACCTTCGCTAAATTGCCATGCGATATCCGAAATAAATTTCCCCTTTACTTTCATCCGCAATATGTTTTCTTTCCACAGTCTCATACCCGTCACGTCAGAAATGACATAATAGTCCGGTCGCCATCTGGTTTGACTGAAAATTTTGAATATTCCGTTCATACTAATGCAGATTTCTGCATGCTCTTGCAAAACCTCCAAATCCTCAACTGTCACACTAGGACCCGTTGCTACAATAAAGCAGCGCTTACCCTTGTAAAGATTTCTAAATTCAGCAATTTGGGGATTTGAATACAAATCTCTTCTAATTCCTATGTCATAGTATTTTTCAATGTGAACCTTCTCTTTTAATAGCCACTTGTCTTGTTCAGCTAACCTTGTGGACAATAATACCGTACTATTTTCTTTTACCTTCCTTACGTCTTTCACTGCTATTCCCATACTGCTTCGGGCAAATGTACACATCTCCTGCTCAGTGCCAGCCTGCATCAGTACATTACATCGATAGCCTCTTTCAACAAAAAACTGATACATGAGAATACTCAACGGGTTAAATCCGTATATATATATACATTCCCTTTTATCATAGTTTTCAGCTAATAATTCTATTGGCGCCTGCAGACAAAATCCCGCTATCGCCACCTTATATTCCGAAAAAGGAAAACACCATGCAATTCCCTTATTCTTTAAAAAGTCCAATATTTCTGTCTCTGCCTGTAACGGAGATACAATCACCGGATATCTGCTATATCCTTTCACATAGCTTTCAAAAGCCACGATAGGGATTCCCCGATATTCCGTGTCCTGCAGTTTTGGATTGCTCTCTATGAACACTGCTATTTTGTCTTCATGTAAATACTCAAAAAGTATTTTCCCCAGTTTTCCGATTCCCCAAACTGCAAATTTCATCTGTACTCTCCGTTCTTTTAATGCCTCTTGCTTGCGTTACAATTTCGGAATTCATTATCCTGTTAAACTGCTCAATACGCTCTGTGTATTCTCTATTTGTACTCACATACTCCGCATAATAACTTCTCATAACTTGCTGGCACTCTAAAAGAATTGCTTTATTTTTTTGTTCCAATGCCATCTCCGCAACCTTGCTGCTTACATACGCAGCAAAACGCTTTACCCAAATCAGCACAGAATCTTCAACATCATATTCTTGCATCCATAAAATAACTCTGCGATAGGCTTCAATCCAGTCTTTCCTCCTTTGCAAATCATGTGTATGAAATCCCGAATCACTTCTTTGATAATAATGGTAGAAAGCCTCATCTATGTAGCATGCACTTTTCGCATTTAACGCTAATCTGGCAAGATAAAGGACATCACCACCCAACGCCAAATCTTCATCAAACAAAATGAGTTCGCCTTTTTCATCATAGAATAACTCTCTTCTATACAGCTTATTCCACATATACGCAAATCCGCGATA
Source organism: uncultured Faecalimonas sp. (assembly GCA_964440185.1). Lineage (GTDB taxonomy): Bacteria > Bacillota > Clostridia > Lachnospirales > Lachnospiraceae > Faecalimonas. Next base: position 1,773 of record CAYTRJ010000196.1, read on the forward strand.
TTGATCCCGATGATATATATATTGCAGTAGTCGGCTTCGATTAAACGGTTTCTCTGGAACTGTGAATTGATTTTCTATTTTTACGCAGACAGCCTCCGTCTCCTTATACCATGAAGAGGCGACCACATCCACTCCCTTTTCCAGCACGACATCAACCAGTTTTTCATACATTTCTGGTTCAATCCAGTCGTCACAATCCATAAATCCCACATATTGTCCACGCACTAATTTTAAGCCTACATTTCTTGCACTACTCTCGCCGCCATTCGACTTATGTATCGCCCTGATCCTCTTATCTTTCAAAGCAAATGCGTCCAGTATTGCTGCCGAGCCATCTGTGGAACCATCATCTATGCAAATTATCTCCATATTAGAGTATGTTTGCCCGCACAGGCTTTTCAGACATTTCACAAGATAAGACTTTGTATTATAAATTGGCACAATAATACTAACTAACGGATTTTTATCATTTTTAATCACTTTCCCTCTTCACACCCTCACCCTGCTCACCGGATGCACCTTCCTCTTTTCCACCGGCGGCAGCTCCATATAATTTCCAAACTTAAAACTTAAATAGCTGTCATAATCTTTGATTCCCTGGAAAACAGTGCCCTCAAATTCCGTATC
>CAYTRJ010000197.1:0-2399 GCA_964440185.1 uncultured Faecalimonas sp.
AGGTGCAATATGAAAAACAGGCAAAGCGCGGATGCGCTGTTTCGCAGGATCTGGACATACGGTGCGGCTGTGTGCCTTGCGGTATCCTTCGCCGCAATTGTTATAGCTTCTGTGTTTTGAAAAAGCAGAAACGATTTTCGTTTCTGCTTTTTATCGTTTAATGTATTTTCCTGCTCGTGCATTTTACCATGGTTCCACTTGTGCGTGTATGGATGAAGGCAGAGAGACTAATTGCACGTCAAACTTCAAGGACGGTTCAACCTTGCTTGACGCGTTATGTATTCTCATTGTAAGTGCCCATCCTTCATTGCAAACGATCTCTACTTTATTGTCAGACCCCGGAACAAATCCCATATGGTAAAACCTAGTCGGCAATTTGAGCCTTGCAGCATCAACAATTGAGTGGTGACCATTTGCAGATTTGTTAAGGTTTCCAGCGATATTGATCGCTTCGACTCTTGTTGTTTCATGGCGATCATCAGTGATAACCTTGTAAAAATCATAGCGTCCAAGCAGATATTCAATAAGCTTACTCGGAACATTGGGATCCCCATCCGCAAGTCTTGTTAATTCAGCTAAAAAGGCATTTAGCACCGGAACATAGTACCTCTCCGCTTTATCTTGTATATCACTCCATAATGGGATACGTTCTCCATTCTCTATTGCATTTGCTTTCATATCCCGTAATTCATTAAACAGAGGAACTACTTCATCAAAATAATGATGCGAGCATGGTTTACTTAACCATTCGTTGCCAAAGTCAATAGTCGCAGACAATCTGCTATGTTTTACTGCGTGGTGATTGTGCTTGCAGGAAACTCCAATTTCCCAACCATTTGCTCTGCGCACACAAACCACATCTCGAACATCGCCAGCTATACCTTGTGCATCGGTCTGGATGACGAGCGTAAGAGAGCCTTCTCCATATTCCAGTTGAGGCTCAAGGCGAGCAATCACCCTTGCAGCCGCATTCGCAGCTCTAATCAGCTTATCGGATATTCCTTCTTGAGCCGCTTTTTCAAAAGCATTCCTTGCCGTTTGGAGTGCATCTGATTCCTGAATGATAATATCGCCATCTGTGTTTCCTGTCAGGTGTTCTTTTATTGCTATAAGGCAAGCATATTCATATGCCTTACCATATTCTGTGTTTGATAGCGCCATAATCAGCCTCTTTACTTAACTTATATACTTGTATATACTTGTTCTAAATACGGTCTTATGTAGTTAGCGACAAATTCAGCTAACTTAACAGGAACCGCATTGCCTATTTGTTTATATATGCTAGTTAAATCCCCAAAGAATTTCATATTTTCAGGAAAAGTCTGGATTGCAGCAACCTCTCGCCAGCTTAAGCGGCGAGTCTTACCACCTTTTCCGAATTCCCATAGGTCTTTACTGATTTTTACCATGTCGGGCGAGCCGGGCCATAATGTAACTTGCTTCGCCATAGCCGGGACAGTATATGCCACCTCATCCCAGTTGCGTTTGCGATTTCGTGACATATATCTAGAAGAAAAGGATGCATCGCAAACCTCACTCGGTTTCGCATCCGGCATATTGCCAATAGCATCTCGGAGTGTCATTGTTTCGCCGTTGGTGTCCGGTAATTCAAAGCCTTTAACATAGAGGTCTTTTCTAAAACCTACAATGATTACACGTTCACGATCTTGCGGAACCCCAAAGTTCTTGGCATTTACCAATTTATAATACACATCATAGCCACATTCAGCAAAATCGGCTATGATAGCATCAATGACCTTGCCATCCCCCATAGTCAAAAGTCCTTTGACATTCTCGCCTATAAATGCTTTCGGTTTGTTCTGGCGAACTAATTCTACATAGTGTTTATACAGCACGTTTCTGGAATCATCAATTTTTCTTGGTCCGCTTAAGCTAAATCCCTGACAAGGAAACCCTCCCAATATAACATCGGACACAGGTATGGCAGAATAATCTACTTTGGAAATATCTCCACAGACCAAAGTTGCCTTGCTCCAGTTCCGATGAGTTTTACAGGCATCATTGTCAATGTCGTTTGCCCAGATAGTCTTGTAACCGGCACGATGGAATCCCATATCGAGTCCACCGGCGCCACAGAACAAACTGACGGCCGTAAATTCTCTCATCTTGAGCCTCCGTAATATATTTAATTGTTGTGTGTAAAAAACAATTATTTGTTATTGTACCACAATCTTTTGCAGCCTTCAAGTTGATTAGAACAGATTTCAGAAAATGCAAAAAGGATATGCAAAAATGCATATCCTTTTACCGTTATTAATTGCGCTTTCCTAACGAGTTCTTTTGTTATCTGATTATACCTTTTATAAATGCAGGTTTTTCTACGGGGCTTTCGCTCAGTGTGTAGCAGCCTCTGAGCATTTTTGCCGCTTCTTCAGCTT
>CAYTRJ010000198.1:0-2366 GCA_964440185.1 uncultured Faecalimonas sp.
ATTCTCATCGATATGTACAACCGTTACATTTCTGCCGTCAGTCACTGTAAATGCAACATTCTTTGTACATCCTTTGTATGTACTAGAATCTTTGATCTCTACCACAACAGTATAAGTACCTGCTTCTGTGATCTGGCTCACATCAATCGGATTGTCGGATCCATCTTTCACAGAAATTGTGTAAACTGCAGATTCTGGTGTTACAGACTCGATTAAAGCTTTTACCTTTTCTTCTGTTACCGGATCATTGGCTGTATAAGGAATCTCTGCATTTTCTTTTAACGTGATCTCTGCCGTTGGACGTGCATCACGAATTGTGAATGTCGCAGAAGCCGTTGAACTTTTATGAGTCGCTGTATCTGCATACTTAAAGTTCACTTTATATTCCCCTACTTTTGTAAGTGGTAAAGATGCAGGGAGTGGAATAACCCCTGTTGTGGACCATACAGATTCAATCTCCACATCGTCTTTATCCAATTCTTTTCCTGTCTCATCTTGGATCGCCTGAAGCATTTTTTCCTTGACTTCTTCTTCGTCATATGAAATTGCTCCGAGATCCTTTGCATCCACTTCCACATTCTGTACTTCTATCGTTGTTTCCAGACGATTATCATAAACAGAGAAAGTTGCTTCTTTTGTTGTTGCTTTATAATCTTCATTGCCGGCATAAGTGATGGTCACCTTATAATTGCCCTCGATCTCATTAAAATCATAAGTTCCACCAATATCACCTAAAACAGCGCCCGCTGTTCCGTTTTTATCATTTATCTTGTATGCCCAACTTCCAAAATTTGAAGAAACCTCTATATCCTCTGTCACTGCATCAACAATTGTCTTATCTTCGTATACGACAGAGTCAAATACAGCATTCAATACCTGTTCCTTTGTGATTGCAATTCCGGTATATCCAATCTCTACATCTGATTTAGTCTGGATCGTTGGCTCAACACGAGTGTCCTCTGTCTTGATCGTTGCTGTAATCGTTGCTTCTGGATATTTCGGCAAGCTTTCATCATAAGCGTAAGAAATGCGGATTGCTTCTTCCTCATTGCCAAAGGCATGTCCCAAACGTGGAGCCTCCGCTCCGATTTCCTGCCATACTTCGTCCTCTATTACTTTTCCAAAGAGTTCAACAGCATCTTTTGCCTTATACTCTACCTTTAGCTTTGATCTGTCAATACCATCTGCCGCACTCACATATTGCAGGATGGCATTCACAGCACTCTCAGGAGAAGATTTCTCATTGTAATTGATAGAGATTTCTTCTGTATTCCAGTTTAAAACGGGAGCTGAAGTAATATAAAGCTTATAGACTGTCTTCGTATCCGCAGCAGTAAAACTGCCTTCATAGGTTCCCTTCTGGTCTGAGAGATAGTTTTCTTTCGTCCATGTTACAACATTCTCTTCCAAATCCACTGCCTGAACCTGACTGATGTACTGATTTGCCTGTGGAGTAACCTTAACTGTTGCCTCTGCACCTGCATCCACTGTTCTTGGATAGTCAACTTCTGCATCTCCTTCATTGCTTCCAATTTCAATCGTGGACTGAGTATCCGCAACATAAACAATCGTTACCTTTGCGTCCCCTGTCAGATCTTCTACAGTATAACTGCCATCTGTATTCTTTTCTGCAGGCTCAGAAACAGTCACTTCATATCCTGTCGTATCGCCAAGGGCAAATTCATAGGAATCGCCACGATAGATATTTTTTTCCTCTGTTGTTGTCTGTCCATCTTTGGTCGTCTCAATGGTCAGAGTATCGTAGATTTTAACAGTGAAAGTGGCTTTTAATTCGTAGTCAGTTTTGAATATTGTCCCTTTGTTCACTTCCACTTTATATATTTTTCCGTCTTCAACAGTAAGTCCTTTGTCTAAGAACCCAACGTTACTACTATAATAAGGCTCTTTTTCTTCTGCTGTTACACGAAAAGAAGCAGTCCCTATTATGTATCCAAACCACTCTTTTAGCTTCTCTGTTTTAACCGTTGTCTCATCATTATGAAGACTCACTGTCCCTTGTGGAACTCCATGATCATCTGTACCCGAATCATGGTATCCCGGTGTAACTTCCGTATACGCAAGGGCATTCACTGGAAAACATGACACGATCATAAGAAGTGCAAGCAACATGGAGATTACTCGCATTTTACATGTCTTATACATTTTTCTTCCTCCTCTTCTCTTTTCTCCTCCGCTTACACAGAAGAGTTTTTTAAATATTTGCATATATGGCGTCAATATACGCAATTTTATAGTCTAATTATAGCAACCTTTTACAGAGAAAACAACCTCTAACTGGCTTCTTTGGCTGTTTTCTTTGAATATAAAACTAAATTCCACATCAATACGGAATTTAGTCTTACACC
>CAYTRJ010000199.1:0-2288 GCA_964440185.1 uncultured Faecalimonas sp.
ATCTTTTCAATTTCTTTTTGATCTTTCAACACAAATTCTTCTTTAAAATGAAATGGTTGGTTATCTTTATTGTCACTCACCTTGACTGTATATAGTGTTCCCTCTTTTTCAACCGTAACACTTTCTTTCACTGTATCACTCTTACTTATATGTAAATATACGAAAGCAGAAAACGTTACTACAACTGCAATTACAGCAATTATCAAAATGGTTGTTCTTTTTTTCTTCATACAAATCACCTACTAAAATAAAACAGATTCAACAACTGAATTTACAGCTCCATCTTCTTAATCCATCTTCGAAGCAAACAAATCAAGATGATTAACGTTACTCCACCACTTCCCAAGATAAATGCACTTGTTATTCCAAGATTGATGGTTGGCATAAATTGAGAAGCTAAGACGATTGACATAAGAGAAATCCCAACTGCGTAACTAACGCATAAGATACTTTCTTTTGTTACTACTTTATTTAATCGGTTCTTATGCATCCCCATACACCACATGATATGAAGTTGACGTTTCTTTAACATAATTGTCGAAATCATCTTTTGATAAATCAATAAGATTGACAATCCGATTCCTAAGATCCAAACACTTCCTGCTAAAATCAGAACTACCATTTCAAACTGCTTTTCTGCTTTTAGCTTTTCATACTTCGATTCAAAATCTACAAAACTGTACTGAGAGATGGAATCACGAATCTTTTCATCAACTGCATTCATATCTGCATTTTTTGCATAATCAAAAAATACACTTTGAAAGCTAATATCATGCCCATCTTTTTCCAATGCTTCTATCGAGCGTAAAAAAGTAAATGAACCATGTACAAAGGCACAACCCAACTCATCTTTCAACTCCAGTGGAATCTGAATGATCCCACCTATTTTAGCTGTCGTATCAACTCTAGATACTTCATCTGGTATTTCTTGATAATTGGGACTTGCTTCTGTCTGAACCAGATTTGTTAAAGTAATTTTGTCTCCCGTTTGAATTGGATAATTTGCTCTTTTATAATCTTCTTCCCATACAACCGCATATATTTCTTCTCCGCTTGTATACGCATTTTTGTTCAAAGTTCCACTCACTACATCAGATGACAATTGTTCCACAAGACTCCAATCTACTCCTTGAATTGTGCATGGTATAAGTTCTTCTTCTTCCATATAGCCATAGTATTCTTTATCTCTGGAAATGTAATCCTTTTCATCTCCCATATCAATGTTTTCAATCTTTGGAACTGTCTCATTATCGGATGCGTAGATTTCAAACTGATTTTTCAATTCAGCATTTGGCAATAAAATCTTTGCGGCTTCTATTTGCATTGCATAACGCATATTTTCAAGACCATCAATTGCATTTAATTCTTCAAAGGTATCAAGCGTTATTCCTTTTCTCCCTTCCGAAACAGCCAAACATCCGCTTACAAGATTTGAGTTCAACGTTATCGACACATCTTGTTCAAGCGCATGAGAAAAATGATTCTGGTAATAGCTGATTGCTATTTGAACTGGGAAAATGATCAGCAACGCAAAAATCAATAGTATAATACTAAGCATTCTTTGTACCTGGAAAGAACCATTGCATATCCTTTGAATATAATCTACTGTTCTAGATTTTCTAATCTTTCCATCCTCATTTCTGTTCAACATTCTGTAAATTGCAATACATGCAATGCCAATCGTCAGCAGAATCAAGAACACACTTATTATCATCAGCGGCAAAGAAACACTATTGGTCCTATAAATTCCCAGCAAACGTAAAATCAATTTTCTTAATCCCTTTGACAAAATGAAACTAATTAACACACCAGGCAACACACCTAAAAGGGATGCACCATATATTTGTCCACACAAAATCAGAAAGCTCAATCGTTTGTTTACACCCAGTTGATACAAAATTTTTTGCTGTTTTTTTCGTTCTTCTATTCCTAAAGACAGCACACTTACAATACCTATTATCATAATTACTGCAATGGCAATCCCCATAATAACAGCTGCCACTGTTAAATATAAACTTTTTCTCATTTCTGTAGAATCGTTTTCTGATGCCATATAGCTGTTTATGTTGTATTCGATTATATCTCCGTCATAAATTTCTGAAAGTTCCTCATAATATTTATCCAGCTGTTCTGTTGTTTTAATATCATCAATATATATTAATTCCACTTGCGCAGCTACGTCATCCTGTTCTTTTTCAGACAGCCATATTCCCGGAAAACCACGCTTAGGATCATCAAACTCTGTCATCCAAATATGACTATAATCATTTATAATCCCGGTAATGATA
>CAYTRJ010000200.1:0-2286 GCA_964440185.1 uncultured Faecalimonas sp.
AACAGAAACAGAAATGAAAGAAGCAAAACTTCGTATGGAAGATGCACTTTCAGCAGCAAAGGCAGCAGTAGAAGAAGGTATTGTTGCAGGTGGTGGATCTGCATATATCCATGCTTCAAAAGAAGTTGCAAAACTTGCAGAAGAATTAGAAGGCGATGAAAAGACAGGTGCAAAGATCATCTTAAAAGCATTAGAAGCACCATTATTCCATATTGCAGCAAATGCAGGCTTAGAAGGCGCTGTAATTATTAACAAAGTAAGAGAACAACAAGCAGGAATTGGATTTGATGCATATAATGAAGAATATGTAGATATGGTAAAAGCAGGAATTCTTGATCCAGCTAAGGTTACAAGAAGTGCATTACAAAATGCAACAAGTGTTGCATCTACATTATTAACAACTGAATCTGTAGTTGCAAACATTAAGGAAGATGTTCCAGCTATGCCAGCAGGCGGCGGAATGGGTATGATGTAATTATGAAAGGAAACCATTTACATCAATGTCATTTGAGACATTGGTGTAAATGGTTCTTTTTTTTAATTAGTGTTGTAGAAAAAGGAAGCTTTGTGATACAATGTCATAAATACGAAAATTAGGGAGGCAGTGTATGGGCGATACATTTATTGAACAACTTGTAAAGCAAAGACAGACAACATCGAATTTATTGAAAAAATGTGGTTTGATAGTGCTTACGGTATTATCCGTGTTCCTTGTACTTCTTATGCCAGTTTTATTACCATTACCAGTGCTTTTGATCGTACTGGATGTTTTTTTAATAAAAAGAATGGATTTGGAATTTGAGTACAGCTATTTTAATGGAGACTTAGATATTGACAAGATCATGGCAAAACAATCAAGAAAAAGAGTGTTTTCGACAGATATGGAAAGCGTGATTGTTGTTGCGCCAGTTGGTTCTATTGAATTACAACCTTATAAACAATTAAAATGTATTGATTTTAGCAGTAACACAGGAAATGGAAAGGTATATGAACTTGTTACAAATTCTAATGGGAGAAAAGTAAAGGTTCTCCTAGAACCAAGTCAAGAACTATTAGATGGCATGAGAATGAAAGCTCCACGCAAAGTATTTATTTAGACTTGACAGAATGATAAGTTTTTAGTAACATTACATTTACTTATTAAAACGTATATAATGAAAAAGTATTAATAAGCTATACTTATTAATACTAATATTAAAACAAAAGTGAGAAAGAGAGGATAATTTCATGGGAAGAATTATTGGAGAAGGAATTACATTTGATGATGTACTTTTAGTACCAGCTTATTCAGAAGTGATTCCAAATCAAGTGGACGTATCAACAAACTTAACTAAGAAAATTCGTTTGAATATTCCAATGATGAGTGCAGGTATGGATACTGTTACAGAACATCGTATGGCCATTGCAATGGCAAGACAGGGTGGTATTGGTATTATCCATAAGAACATGTCAATTGAAGCACAAGCAGAAGAAGTCGACAAAGTGAAACGTTCAGAAAATGGTGTTATTACAGATCCATTCTCTTTGTCACCAGAACATACATTAGAGGATGCAAATAATTTAATGGCAAAATTTCGCATTTCAGGAGTTCCGATTACAGAAGGTAAAAAATTAGTTGGAATCATTACGAATCGTGATTTGAAATTTGAAGAAGATTTTTCAAAGAAGATTAAAGAATCTATGACATCAGAGGGGCTTATCACAGCATTAGAAGGGACAACATTGGAAGATGCGAAAAAGATTCTTGCAAAGGCAAGAAAAGAAAAATTGCCAATCGTGGATAAGGATTTTAACTTAAAAGGTTTGATCACGATCAAAGATATTGAGAAACAAATCAAATACCCAATGTCAGCAAAAGATGCACAAGGTCGTCTTCTGTGCGGTGCAGCAGTAGGGATTACAAACAATATTTTGGAACGTGTAGAAGCGTTAGTGAAAGCAAAAGTAGACGTGATCGTGATTGACTCAGCACATGGGCATTCAAAAAATATTTTAGAAACAGTGAAGATGGTAAAAGCAAATTATCCAGATTTACAAGTGATCGCAGGAAATGTTGCGACAGGTGAAGCTACAAAAGCATTGATTGATGCAGGCGTAGATGCAGTAAAAGTTGGTATCGGACCGGGCTCTATTTGTACAACACGTGTTGTTGCAGGTATTGGTGTGCCACAAGTTTCAGCAGTTATGGATTGTTATGAAGTAGCAAAAGAATATGGAATCCCTGTGATCGCAGATGGTGGTATCAAATATTCTGGAGATATGACAAAAGCAATTGCAGCTGGCGCT
>CAYTRJ010000201.1:0-2233 GCA_964440185.1 uncultured Faecalimonas sp.
GTATACCTTTCTAATATCCCGTACTTCCGCAATATTCTGCTCATCGATGTTACTAAGGAAATGGCCGCGATGCGTTACCAGCCACGCGCAAGCCAAATACAACAGCCTTACATCATGCTTGTCCGGATTGTTCATCAGTTCACAGATCAAATGATGGATCGTCGGATATTCCGCATAATACTGCACATCCGTATAATCTTCATCATCAAATACAGTGTGTTTATCTGCTGCGTCCTCTCTCCATAAGTAACTCTCTTTCAATCGCAAGAAAAACCTTGGATCAACCTTCGCTATTTCCTCTGCAAAAATCTCCTGCAAAAGTTTTACTCTTTGCTTTTTTCGTTCTAACCGTCTTCTTGCTGATCGAAAGGTTCTTCTTTCCTGTTTTAAAGATGCCGCATCAAAGATCGTGCTTCCCCATGCATCATCTCCATGAAATTTTAATAGCTGATACTGTTCATCTGTTACTGCATATCCAACTGAATTTGTACCAATATCCAGTCCTACATAAAAATTATTATTTCGCTTATCCATTGACTTTCCCCCATTTTTTATGTATAATCATACTGTAAATTTATTCCTATGAATTTACACTGCGAGTTCAAATAAAAGTTCACTCATTTCGCTGGATGATCCAGCCGCACAGTGGTGCCAAAAGACTTCTTCGGAGGTCTTTTTTGTTCGATAGACTAACTATGTCAAGTAGAATGTTTTGGTGAATTAATAATAGGTTTTACTGTATATTGAAAATTGCATGACAAATAAAGCGCCAACAGGTTGCCGCTTTGGAGAGGGCTATTATTTAATGATAAAATTTATGGCTGATACGCTTGATGCTTTTTTTCCATAACATAAATAGTTCTTAGGAGTTTTCTTACTACATGTGAAATGGCAACATTATAATGTTTACCCTCCGAACGTTTCTTGTTGAGGTAAGCAGCGAATGAAGGATCCCAATGCGTAACATTTTCTGCCGCTAAAAAAAGCATATGGCGTAAATATTTAGAACCACGTTTCACCATTCGGCCATGTTTTGAATTGTATTCTCCAGATTGATAAACAGAAGGTTCCATTCCGGCAAAAGCAAGAATCTTTTCTGCTGATGAGAACTTTGAAAAATCACCTATTTCAGCATAGATAACAGCAGCTGTTTGAGTAGAGATTCCAGGAATGGTTGTCATTGGAGAATCAATCAGTTCCATGATATCGTTGATCTTCTCTTCAATTATTGCAATCTGAGATCGTAGTAAAAGTATACGATCTATGGTTTGAACTAATTCTAAAGACTGCATTGGAGTACAAGTTCCAATAGAGGTTCTGGCTGCATCGCGAATGATGATTGCTTTTTCTTTGCGATAATGTCCTTTTGAATTCGCAATCAAAAGATTCGTAAGCGATGTTAAATGACATTTAGAAATGTCCTTGGCAGAAGGATATTGGCGCATTAAGTGGTAAACAGAATTCACTTGTATATTTTTGACGATAGGTTCTAATTCCGGAAAAATTATGGTCATTAGTCTGCTGAAAGACACTTTGAGTTTGGAAGATTCATTAATCAATCGGAAATGATATCTGGTTAATGACTTTAGTTCCTGACTGTGATATGATACAGGTACATAGGGCGTTAGTGTCTGTGTCTGAAGCATCGAACATATCGTGAGAGTATCGAGTTTATCCGTTTTGGTCTTTCTAAAGCTTTGACTTTTTCTATAAAGATTTGTATGTAACGGATTAATAATAAAAACCGGAAAATTTTTATTAAGAAAGAACTCTGCAATGTTATTGCTGTAATGACCAGTTGCTTCCAGCCCTATTTTTATTTCTGGGTCATTAGTGGAGCAAGAACAGATTTTAGAATAGAGAGTATGAAAGCCATCCAAAGAATTAGGAATGGTAAAAGGTTTGGTGAGGAATTCACCATCAGAATTGATGATAAGGCAATCATGTTTGTTTTTTGCTACATCAATACCTACAAGAATCATAATAGTTCTCCTTTACATGAATTATTGACACTGTAGGTAATCCACAGAACTGTCTGCCTTGTAGCCTCGTGCGAAATAAAACGTCATGCGTTATCTAACTAATCAACAATAAAACAGACAGCTGTGGTTAGAGCCTATGAAAAAACGTCTAAGCGTTAGGAAATTTCAACTAATCCACAGCGTCTACAAACAGTATACACTTACCAAGAATAAGTAAGGAACTATTATTAATTTAACATACGAGGAAATTG
>CAYTRJ010000202.1:0-2185 GCA_964440185.1 uncultured Faecalimonas sp.
TCATTTTTCTTCTCTCCTTATTATGCAAATATGCAAGAAGATATCCACCGTGCGTACAACTGTGCGCACACGGAACACTTGATTGCCCTACTATAGCACTTCCCCAGGACAATGTCAACAGGTTTCGGAAAGAAATTTTGGGTCTTTTTACCGAAAACCACCCAATCAATCCGTCTCTGCTCTTCTTAGGTCTAGTTGGACACAGGAGTTCATCTTCCTTTTGAGTTGAAAAAAGTTGGTCGATGGTGTATGATTACAAAAAGGGGGATTTTTGTGAAGAGAGTAATAAGTTGGCTTGTCATTATCTATCTTGCCGGGTCGTTTCTGGCCGTTCCAGCAAGTGCTCATGCAGGCAAAACAGACGGAAATGGTGGACATTACGACCACTCTACCGGAACGTATCACTACCACCATGGTTATCCAGCACACCAGCATTTCGACATTGACGGAGATGGTGTTGTGGATTGCCCTTATGATTTCGATGATCAAACATCCAGGACATCCGGATCCAGCAGCGGAAATTCCAGCGGTTTAGCGAGCGCTAGCAGTAATTCCAAAGCAGAGTTAAAAAAGTGGTACCAAAACGGTTATGACGACGGCGAGAGTAAAGGATATAAAGAGGGATATGCTGCCGCAGAAGCTGACGTGAAACAGCAAGTAGAAGAGGCTAATGCCAAGATTGAAAACGAAAAGAAAATGGCAGCGAAGAAAGCCTATCTTATTTCTCTTTTTGTTGTGGTTCCTGCTGTTGCGTTTTTTGTTGGTGCTTACATTTCCGACAAGAAAGAAAAAGAAGTTCTGGAAATAAAAAGCCTAAAGGACAAGGAGATTCGGGAGCTAAAAATTCAAAAAGATATAGAGATTCAGGATGTGAAGGCCCAAAAGGACAAAGCGTTTCAGGAGATGAACACGCAGAAGAGCAAAGAGATTCGGGAAACAAAAGCCCTGCTGGAAAGGGAAAGAAATAGAAATACATTACTCCAAGCCAATCCGAAGGCTATCCTTCCAGAGGGTATACCGTCGAATGTCAAACTCAAATTAGAATGTACTCCTGTTTGCGGATATGTCTCCAAAGATAGGCCTTATGGGGATTACACAGTTTACATTACGCCAAACGGCAAGAAATACCATTACAGCTACAATTGCTGTCGGGCAACCACTCCAATTCATATTTTTCGAGTACATGAAGATCTTACTGCCTGCCGAAATTGCGTACCAGCTCGTATGCAGCATAATCAAAAGCCTGATTGGTATTTGGCATTGCAAAAAGAAGTAAAGCCTTCCCAGTATGCAGTGCAAGGAGCGGTGAACCCGGCATGCGTTCCTATACATGCCAGCGAATACGATGATGCTATGGATATGGTTGAAATCATTTCAGAACGTCTCGGGATTCCGGTCATCCCCATGCTGGAGCAACTTTGTTTCAATGCATTCAAAACAAGCGGGAAACCGGAAGCAGAGATTCGAATTGAAATCTCGAAAAAACGAATCGAGCAGAGAAGGAAACGCTTGCAAATTAACACCATTCCCCAAAATGTTTCGTCAGATGATTTCTCGCAGAATTATCAATCCAGCAGAAACGCAACCCTAAGTCAGGAAATTGATGAGGGACAACCCCAAAAATATACTCTGATGACAGAAGTGGAGGAACGCAAAGTAGATTCCTCTTTTATAAAAAGCATCGATTACCGAGATAGTCAGCTTTTTGTAACACTTACAAATGGCACATATTGCTATTACAATGTTCCGGAATCTGTTTTTAAGGAATTTTCAAACGCACCTTCAAAAGGGAAATACTTTCGTGAGCATATTGTGGATAAATATCCGTACTACTAAATTAGCGTTACCACACCGAAGGGAGATGGGGCAATGAATACCAAAGAAGCTGTGGCCAAACGTATTTTGGATTTGTGTGCCCAACGTGGCATGACCGTCAATGCACTGGCCGCCGTTTCCGGTGTGTCCCCTTCCACCGTTTACAGCATGTTAAACGAAAAAAGTCAAAATCCAGGCGTGGTCTCCTTGAAAAAATTGTGCGACGGATTGGATATCACCCTCCGGGACTTTTTCGACTGCGACCTGTTCGACGATTTGGAGCAGGAGATCAAATAATCTGATTGCATTTCCACGCAAACCGGTTTTGCACTGGCGCGGGAGCGCCCTTGGCTTCCCCCGAGGGGAAGCT
>CAYTRJ010000203.1:0-2175 GCA_964440185.1 uncultured Faecalimonas sp.
TTTCCTACGCAAAAACAGTCTCCCGTATTAACAAAAATCCAATAACTCCCATCTTTTGTAACAAATATGTGATTTCGGTCAAGTCCTTCCTCACTATCCTCGTTTAATATTTTTTCGCAAAAATCACACATCATTCTAACCTTTCTCCACAAATCGGGCAGTATTTGATTTCAGCCATATTCTTTTGTGCACCAATCCCTGTATAATCAATATAATATTTACCTAAAAACTTTTTTACATAAAGAAAAGTATCTCTCTTTTCATTTCCTCTTGTATCTATCAATGCTTTTCTATTTTCGCAAAACTCACACATTTCGCACCTCGCTATTCCACATAACCGCCTAAATATATTTCACAATCATTATTCAGTATAATTTCTTCAATCCCATAATCGGGAATACGCATATCTGCACTTTTATTTTTTCTCAAATAGCTAATCCTTTCGATAGCTTTTCCCTTTGTGTCATAAATGCCAAATAAATTTATTTCTGCTCCAAATCCATCATCCAACGTGTCAAATACAACTGCATATACTTTCATAATTAATCACTCCTTGTACGTTTCTACATCCAACCTTACACTGCCATATTTCCATAAATCTTCTTTTAGCTTATCCATATCGAGTTCACCGTTTTGCCATAATTCGTAATAATCAAGCACATGGTTTACAAACTCCGGAATCCTCTTCTCGTATGATTTCTTCCAGTAATAATCCATCAGAACTTCAAGCGGCAAAGTTAACAAAAGTGCCAAAGCTTGACTTACCCCATCCTCTAATCCACTCTGATATGCCGCGTCCAATTCCTTTTCTGCGGTCTTTTTCACAGCTTCATCAAGCTGATTTTGATTCATGTTATATGTTGCAGTCTTCTTTCGTTCTTTCCGCGCATTCGCTCTTCTCTGTTGTCTATTCATAAAATTTCTCCTTATCAAAAAGCCACCAGGCGGATTCGAACCGCCGACACCTGCATTCTCTGTTTCAAGAATTCACAGTCGCTCCAGCCAAACGAGCTTCGATGCAACCAGTCACGTCATACCATGGATTTTAGCGCGACCAACTATTTTTCCAAAATGTGTGCCTTATAAACCACCCTTGACCGCTCTCGTCAGTCAACCCCCAATTACTTCCAGCACAATTTCCGCTACCAATGATTTATCACGAATTTCATTGTGTACCCCATAACGGAAAAAAGTTTTTTACATTTGCTCATCGTGATTTCTTGCAAATGCTTCTGGTGGAAATGTGGTAGGCCGGGAACTCGAACCCGGCACGTCTCAGCTACGATAGGAGAACAATCCAATACGTCTATTGGATGGTAGCACATTTAGTTTGTTCTCGTTGACTTTTCTACGTCTGCCACTTCCGTCACTACCACAATACCGCCTGTAACGGTCTACTATGCAGGGTTGAGTTTCACATTGATTCCATAAACCTCCGACCAATACTCAAGAATCATTCACACTTCCAACTCTTTGTGTGTTACCTAGAATGTACGTTTTAGGTGTCTATCTCCTGTACTTACACCGCGCCCTTTTAGCCGCAAGGCTATGCGGGATTTTTATGTCTTTACTGACAAACATAGGCAGAACCTTTATCATACGGTCACGGATTTCAAGTCCGCTCCTCTCGTTCACTTATTAAGGTTTTAAACTTTGCTTTCTACCTCGCCTATGAATTAAAATGTTGAATATCTGTAACTAGTATGCGTTCTTGCCATAAGGTCAGGAATGACAGATTATCAACAATTAGGCTAGCTGGATTCGAACCAGCGAATGTAGCAGTCAAAGTGCTAAGTGTTTCCGCTTCACCACAGCCCAAAATCATTTATTTCGTTTATCCCGATGTTCCATCTGACATTTAATCATCTGAGTGACATTCGCTCTTATCTGCCGTATCCCATGACCTTGTCTGAACAATTCGCACTGTAACATTTCACCACAATTTATGCACTCATCGTTAATGTCTTTACCCGCTATTCTCATGCTAAACATCTCCCTCTTTTCTGTGTAATGATTTATCAACCGAAAAGCCTTCTGGGTATCTTTCCCATAATTTCTTGTTATTCGTAATCGCTACTTCTTCAAGTGTGGTATCAAGAGATTCAGCGATCAAAGCCAAATAGTAAAGCACATCTCCGCATTCCTTGATGTAGTGGTCACGATCAAACGGGTGTC
>CAYTRJ010000204.1:0-2124 GCA_964440185.1 uncultured Faecalimonas sp.
ATATCACGCTTGAGCAGAGAAACGAGATCATCATCAAAATGGCGGAACAGGGCGTCGCTTGTAACGTGCATTATAAGCCGCTTCCGATGCATACGGCGTATAAGAATATGGGATTTGATATCAAAGATTATCCGAATGCGTATGCGCATTTCGCAAACGAGATCACTTTGCCGTTGCACACTTGTTTGACGGACGAGGATGTGGAATATGTGATTGGAAAATACATTGAGATATTGGGAGAGTACGGATTATGATAAGCGGTAAGATCGTTCAATTGCGTGGGATAATGGCAAAAGATGCATCTGTTATTTACGATATAGTCAACAGAGAAGAAAACAGAGATTTGACTGGAACTGTATTCCCGGTATCGGAGTATGAGCACGACAGGTATATGCAGACGGTCTCTTCATCTGAAAGCAAAAAAATGTTTGCAGTGTATTATCAAGAAAAGTGCATCGGAACAATAGGTCTGAAAAATATAGACTATATAAACAGTAATGCGGAATTATTTATAAATCTCGGAGAGCATATTGCGGGGGGGGGACAGATGCTGTAAAAGCTCTAACTGAGTATTGCTTTATGCATTTAGGGTTGCACAAAGTGTATTTAAATGTGTTTGAATCCAATTTGCGCGCACGTCGTTGCTATGAAAAAGCCGGATTTAAAACGGAAGGCATTTTAAATGAACACCATTTTTCGAAAGGTGAATATGAAAACGTATTGGTTATGGGAAAATTTTATTTTCCATAACAGGGGGGAGGTTTTATGTACATAATTATTGGAGCATCAAGCTTTATCGGAGTATATGTCGTTGATGAATTCTTGAAACAGGGCTGCAGAGTTCTTGTGACAGGCCGGAATAACAAATTTAAAGAGCATTATGACTGTTTGGGCGTTGAATATGTCAATGTTGATTTGACCCAAAAGGAAGATTTCAATCGTTTGCCCAGGCAAGGAGTGGAAGGAGTTATCTTATTGGGTGGACTTCTGCCGGCAAATGCAGAGGTTGATTTGGATGTAGATGAGAACGCGGCAGATTATTTTGCAGTAAATACCGTCGGAACGATCAATGTTTTGGAGTATTGCAGAAAAAATCATATTGACAGAGTTATTTCCACCTGCTCTTACGCAGATGTTAGAGGGGCTTGGGGAAAGTATGCTATTTCGGAAGATGAACCGCGCGACTATATATATAAGGGAGATCATGCCGTATATGTTTTTTCAAAAAACGCCGCCAACGATGTGATGGAATATTACAATCAGCAGCACGGCATGAGAAACGCATGGTTTAGATTTCCACCGGTTTATGGGGTTGGACCGCATGATAGCCTGTATGTCAATGGTCAACTGAAAAAATCCGGTCTGAAAATTTTCATCGACAACGCTTCAGAGGGGAAGGATATTTGTATTTATGGCGACAAAAATTTAAGTCGCGATGTTACATACGTCAAGGATGTGGCACATGCGTTTTATCTTGCAATGAAAAGTAACAGAACATATGGGCTTTACAATATGACATCCGGAAAAGGCGTAACATTGCAGGAGCAGGCAGAAGTTATTGCTGAACTGTGGGCACCGTCACCGGACAAAAAATCAAAAATCGTCTACAACGAAACAATCGCCAATAACACACCCTCGTACCTGTTTTCAATGGAAAAAGCAAAAAGGGATTTCGGTTATATTCCCGCTTATTCCGATTTCAGAGTGATGATGATAGATTACAAAAAAGATCTTGACCAAAATAAATACAAGGAGTTATTCCAGTATGTATGATCTCAAACCGTCCGGAACGACAGGTTATCGATTTATTAAACGGTTATTTGATATTATTTGTTCACTGATTTTGCTGATTCCTATTGGCTTTGTTCTTGTTATTTCATTCATTATCGTAAAACTCGAAGATGGGGGAGCATTTTTCTATAAAGCCGAAAGGATAGGACGTTACGGCAAATTGTTTAAGATGTATAAGATTCGTTCTATGAAGGAAAATGCTCCGGATATTCGCCTCAAAGATGGTTCAACTTACAATGGAGACGACGACCCACGAATTACAAAATTCGGTAGAGTTGCAAGAAAAATCAGCATTGATGAATTGCCTCAGGTAATAAATGTCTTAAAGGGGGA
>CAYTRJ010000205.1:0-2076 GCA_964440185.1 uncultured Faecalimonas sp.
TAAACTATTTCCAAGGGCACGACCCATTAAGAATTCCATTGACATATAATAAACTGTCTTAGGATCATCTTTTTTATATTGTGCTTGTGTTGCTAACCATTTATCAATGATGGTTTCTTTAATTGCATAAGATACAGCTTGAAAACGTTGTTGTTCTGTTGCTTCTTCGATTGTTCTTCTGTACAATCTTTTTACGTTTTTCTTCACTGCTTTTTGAAATTCTGTTTTATCAAATTGATTCATTGTACTACTCCTTATTTTTCAACGCCTAAAGTAACCTTTTCGCCGTTGATATTCCATTCTTTAGTATAACCAACTGGTTCTGCTTTCACTACCGATGTAGCTAATACTTCTCCCCCAATTGTATCAGCATATTTTCCAAATAAGCTTTCTGCTTTTTCTGTACCAGCATAAGTTACTTGAATCTTATCTGTCACTTCAAAGTCAGCTTCTTTTCTCATTGTTTGGATCTTACTAATTAATTCTCTTACGAATCCTTCTTCTAAAAGTTCTTCTGTCAAGTTTGTATCTAATACAACTGTAACGTTGTTATCATTTTCTGATACATATCCTTCCATTTGTGCCATATCGATCAATAAATCTTCTGTTAACAATGAAACTTCTTGACCATTGATGTCTAATTTCAATACACCTGTGGCATTTAATTCATCCATAGCAGCATTTCCATCAAGATTTGTAAGTGCTTCACGGATTCCATTTAATAATTTACCGTATTTAGGTCCCACTGTTCTCATTTGTGGTTTAAATGTATATGAAGTAAAGTTTCTTACGTCATCTGTAAATTCCATTGATTTTACATTTAATTCTTCTTCTACGATTTCTTGGTAGAATTCTGGCAATGTCACTTCTGATTTTACAAACATTTTTCCAATTGGCTGACGGTTCTTGATGTTTGCAGCATTTCTGCAAGCACGTCCCATAACAACTAATTTTAATACTTCATCCATGTTTGCTTCTAGTTCTTTATCGATCATAGCTTCATCTGCTACTGGGAAGTCACATAAATGAATACTTTCTGGTGCTGTTGCATCAAGACCTCTTACTAAGTTCTGATAGATATCTTCTGTCATAAATGGAATCATTGGTGCTGCCACTTTGATCACATTTACAAGTGCTGTGTAAAGTGTCATATAAGCATTAATCTTATCTTGTTCCATTCCTTTTGCCCAGAAACGTTCACGGCTACGTCTTACATACCAGTTACTCATATCATCTACAAAGTCTTGAAGTGCTCTTGCACTTTCAGGAATTCTGTAATTTTCAAGATTTTCATCAACTGTTTTGATCAATGTATTTAATTTTGATAGTAACCATTTATCCATTACGCTTAATTTATCGTATTCCAATGCATATTTTGTTGCATCGAATTGATCAATTTCTGCATAAAGTGTGAAGAACGCATATGTGTTCCATAATGTTCCCATGAATTTACGTTGTCCTTCAACTACGGCTTGTCCATGGAAGCGGTTAGGTAACCATGGAGCACTGTTGATATAGAAGTACCAACGGATCGCATCTGCACCATATTGTTCTAATGCTTCAAATGGGTCAACTGCATTTCCTTTTGATTTACTCATTTTTTGACCATCTTTATCTTGAACATGTCCAAGCACAAGTACATTCTTGTATGGAGCCTGATCGAAGATCAATGTTGAGATTGCCATTAAGGAATAGAACCATCCACGTGTCTGGTCAACCCCTTCAGAAATGAAGTTTGCTGGAAATTGTTGTTCAAAAATTTCTTTATTTTCAAATGGATAGTGATGTTGTGCAAATGGCATTGCCCCACTATCGAACCAGCAGTCAATTACTTCTGATACACGATGCATTTGTTTTCCACAGTGTGGACATTTGATTGTTACTTCATCGATGAATGGGCGGTGAAGTTCGATGTCATCTGGACAGTTATCAGACATTGATTTTAATTCTGCAATGCTTCCAATCGAATGTTGATGTCCGCATTCACATTCCCAAATGTTTAATGGAGTTCCCCAGTAACGGTTACGGCTAATACCCCAATCTTGAATATTTTCTAACCAGTCACCAAAACGTCCT
>CAYTRJ010000206.1:0-2009 GCA_964440185.1 uncultured Faecalimonas sp.
ATCAGGCAGGCAATCCATGATGGAATTGAACAGTGTTATAATGATGCGGCAGGTGAAAGTCTTAGAAAAATTGAAGAAACTTTGAAAAATAAAGCAGACAGAAGTGAATTGATAAACACTGTCAGAAGTATAAAATCTATTGATATAACATCATCAGATGGTTTGCTGGATACTTATACAATAAAATATACAGATGGAACTAATAGCAATTTTATTGTGAAAAATGGTGATGCAGATTCTGAAACCATCAAAACACTTATAAGTAACTGGTTGGAAGAACATCCCGAAATAACGACCACTGTTGTAGATAAAAGTGTTGAACAGACAAAATTTAAAGATACACTTGCTAAAAAATTGAACCTTATTAATGGGACAATTATGGGAAATACAGAACAGGTGGAAGGTTATTCTTCTTTTGCTGAAATGTTTCAAATGGTCAAAAATGAAATCATGCTTGAATATATGGGGAACATTAACAAGATTCCTGTTATTGTCCATACAGACCAACACGGGGCGTTAAATGCGTCAGACAGTGTTAGGGGCATATTTGAAACAATTGACAGCCTTGTAAACTGGCAAGATATTTCAAAAGTAATCAATTTGGGGGATTGTGTGGCAAATGCGTGGAAGGACGCAGACGCGGATCATCCATGGTTGAAGTGTACGGAGTTGGAAAATGCTGTGAAATCGGTTGAAGCTATTCCATTAGAAAAACAGTTAAATGTATTTGGAAATCACGACCAATTCACATGGGATCCTGACGCTAATACATACGGAACACAGATGAAAAATAAGGCTTGTTTACAACAGTATTTTAGAAACATTAATGCACATAGACATTCAAATAACGGATGGTTCACGGTTAAAGACGGATATTTTAACGTAAAATATGTGATTACAAGCGCTTATGAAGGTACGGCAAAATTTGCAACCACAGAGCAATTTAATTTTCTGATTTCAGAATTAGGCAAGGACGACGGATACGACATTGTTTTAATTGCTCATGAATTGTATAACCCTGATTATGCAGGCAGAGTATTTCCAACAAACAGTGATATGATTTGGAAAGACAGTGCAGACAATGACAACAATTATGGTATGGGACTTAATATCAATACTATTCTAACAGCAAGAAAAAATAAAAGTTTTGGTACATTCACAGATGGTTCAGGTGTTATTCATGAATTTGATTTTTCAAATTGCAAAACAGAATTACTTTGCTCATTGCATGGACATACACACTACGAAACATATAACCATGTAAATGGTAATTATCTTAATGCTGCATTATCACCAATGAACCATACAAAGAAATGGCTTTTCTTTTGCTTAATTGACAGAGAAGAACAGAAATTGAAAGTATGGAAAATGCCAACAGCAGCAACATTAAGTGAATATGTATATGAACATTATGAAATTCCTTTTGATGTAACATATTTAGAACAGTATTCTATAAAAAACAGACTTGCAAACACAATTGTATTCAACACAAGTCGAAAAATTAAATATGGACAACCATATTCACAGTATATCAAAGTTAAATCAGGGTATACATTTGGAGAAGTAACGGTGACAATGGGAGACGTTGACGTTACAAACGAATGTTATGACACAGATACAGGGTTAATACATATACCCTCAGTAACAGGAAATATTGTTTTAAAGGCGTATGATTCTACAACTGATAGTTCGATCATTTATTATTACATTGCGGTAGATTATGACGAAGGAATTACAAAAATAATAAATGCGGGTACTGGAAGCGTAAACAATCCGGTAAAAGAAGGTGTAAAATTATCGTTTTGGCCTGTATTAAAAGATTATTATAGAATTGATAAGATAACCGTTGCAAACAGTGATTTGGAAGACATAACGAATCAATATACGTTAGATATGATGACCGGAAAATTTACTGATGTAATTGCAAATGAAGATTTTACATTTACTATGACAACATGTCCGGTAACTATTGAAGAAGGTTATTATATAAATTCAGAAGGAAAGGAAGT
>CAYTRJ010000207.1:0-1998 GCA_964440185.1 uncultured Faecalimonas sp.
ACATCGGCGACTACGTCGATCAGGATATATTCTGGCTGGATTGAGTTCAGGAACACATTAAATTAAGCTTCCTGATCAATCGTCGTCAAACTGCATCCTGTCGCTATGCGGCAGGCTCAGAATGATCAGCGTCCTGCTTCCTGATTTTTCGTCCCTCTGTTTTTCAGGATGCTTTTTTTCTCTAAAACCCTTGACTTTTAATAGTTAGTCTCTTTCAGTGTGCATAGTAAACAAATCGGAACAACCAATGCTTTTTTGTTGGAAGTTTAAATTCTGCAGGAACTATTTAAAAATTCATGTTGCTTTTTGTGCATCATCGGGATATAATATAATCGTAATGTATTCATGTAACAATCATTAATGCGTGCAGTGAATTTCTACTCACTTTTTAAAATTGTCTGGGGGGGTTCGTGAAAAAAATACTGCAAATAATCTTGGTTATAATAATGATGTGCACCATCACTTCCTTTGCAGAAGAATCACTTATAAAGTTTAGAAACATTGAATGGTGGACTGACTATTCTCATGCTAATTATGCAATCTTAAAAGATGCAGGAGATTCACATCACGTTGTGTTTGAAAACGCTGATATCGATTCAATCGAAAATGCGGAATGGTGGGGCATTTACTCTGATGATCGCGTGAATGAAGCTGGATTAAGTGCTTTCTATTATAGTATTCCTGTGGCTGGCTACACCGCAGATGTACATGTATATTATATGTATCCAATTGTTGACGGAAAAGTTGAGCGTGAAAAAGAGTCCGCAGAAATATACTTTGGAATGTATGAATTCGAAGAATTCGAGGATTTACGAGCTGTATACGATGATTTAAAAGAAAAGCTTACAACTTTGTATGGCGATGGCGAGGACAGACCTACGAAATATATAGACAGCACATACTGGGAAGATGCAGATCATAACTGTATTTGGTTAGTAATTGATAAGGATTCCGATTATGCACAAGTTAGGCTTGCTTATGCAGCAGGAGATTCTAAAGCCAGATTGATTGGAATAAACGATCAATTATCGCTCGAAAAACTCGAAGCAGAAAATGCATCGAGAGCTGCAAATACAGAAAACACCTCAGGACTTTAACGAAATATTGTATACGCAAGTTCGCTATTAGAGCAATAAACTCGTAAAATACAATCGCAAGAGGAGAGATTAATGTGAAACGGATTATTATGTTGTTTTTATGTCTCGTGTGTATCTTTTCAAATGTAAATGCCCTTGCATATGATAAAACAATTGAATTTCGCAATATTCCATGGAAAACAAATTATGATACTGCCGTTTCCATGGTTGGCATTAAATTCCACGAAATGTCAGGCGAGATATTCTATGCTATGCCTGTAAAAGACATCTTATTCGGTCAAGGTGCAGGCAGTTATAAATTCGAAAACAACGATATAAATATATGGGCTGCCAATGGCATATTTTCACTTGTTACAAGTGATATTACAGTTGGAGGCTTTTCTCCAGCAAGCATCAATATGTACTTTGCTTATACACCCGTGAATGGGATATTAACACAAGAAACCAAAGATTCCGCACTGTATGCAGCATCGTACACAATTACCGAGTCGAGCGATGTCGATGTCCTGTCAAATATCAAAAACAAATTAATATCTATCTACGGTGAAGCTGATACTGTTGGCACTTATAATAATGATGGTTATCAATACATAATCTGGGATGGCGCAAATGATACTGTCCTCGTTCTTAAATCAGATAAAAAATCAGAAGTAGAAATCATATATGCATGGTATGGTGGAGATCAACTTCTTGTGGAGGCGGACAATATATTATCTAAGAATATCTCTGATAAAGCACAGGAAGAAGCAGATTTTATAGCAAACGACATAGGCGGTTTATAATTTCAAACATTTTGTAGAGATAGTTTCCCTATCACTCATATTTCCGGGTGAAGGGAAACTATTTTTTAATCCCCGCACAGCTTCAGCGTTCGGACGTTCTGCATAAGCTGTTCGGAGAG
>CAYTRJ010000208.1:0-1956 GCA_964440185.1 uncultured Faecalimonas sp.
ACTAAAATTCAATTTTTTCTAAAAACTACTTGATTTTTATATAGTTAGCTCCCTACTTCAAATATGCATATAATGCGTCAAAATGTCCTTGATGTTGCTGTGAAATTTTTTCATATTCTTTCTTAATTTCGCTGTCATTTGAATGTTCTGCTAACATTTTGAATTTTTTAGTAAGAAGTTCTTCATCTGCTAATAAATCGTTTAATACAGATAACTCTTTTTCTGTTAATGCCACCATACGATACCTCCTAAAATGTTCTTTCAGAACTAGTATGGAAGCATCAAGATTTTTTATTCACATTATTTATGAAGTTCGATATATTTATCCACAAGAGCCGCTGCAGTTTCCACACACGTATTACAAGAAACAGCTTTACTTCCATCTTGAGGTTTCTTCAAGTCTCTGCAATAAATAGAGCCATTGATTTGTTTAAAGCATTCTGCATATTGTCTTACAGATGCATAAGTATCCATTTTCGTTTTAAGCGGATCATACACATCTCCAGCACTATTGTACATACTAATTGCCATAAACATCCCTGTTACAGCTCCACATGTATCCTGCAATCCACCCATCCCAGAGCCAAAGGCTTCTGTTAATTTGAATACTTCATCTGCTGGAATTCCGTATTCATCACAAAATGCACAAATAACTGCTTGACAACAATTATATTTTCCTTGTGTAAAATAATTGATTGCTTTATCTTTTATCATATCCGTATCCTCCTTAATTTATTTCAGTATACACCACTTTATCATTTATCTTCCTTAAAAAATCTTTTTTTAAAGTAAAAATCTGCTCCATACAATGCTGCAACTGGATTATGCCCCGTTACACGATCTTTCGTAACTGCAGTTGTAACTAATGCATCTGAGTATTTGTAAAACAAACTATCATGTCCCACACATAAACCAACAACAATATTTAAATCCGTTTTTGCTTCATTCAAAATCTTTGCTTGCAAAATAGGATTGCACATGTTTTCTCCAATTTCGTTGCATCTTTCAGGAATTCCTACATCTGTCTTTTTCTGAACGCCAGCTTTGCAGCCAATGCCATACACTTCAAATCCGTTGTGTCGTAAGATGGATGCTAATTTTCTACTTTCACTGATCAATCCTACACACGTAGCAATCCCTAATTTTTTCATTCCCATTTTTCTAGCATATTCCATGATTTCTTCAATTCTTGTAAATTGACAATAATAATCATGCTCAATTTCTGCCGCTGCTATCATGGAACGACGATTTTCATCTTCTTCATACAATTTCATTGCATCTGCCAAAACTTCTTCGTCCATATTAGTGGTAAGACAAAAATCTGGATATTGTTTATCTTGCAAATTACAGTTAATAACACCACAGTCAATACATGATAATTTCTTTTCTTGCATTGTATTCGCTTCCTTTCATATATCGCATTTTCTCTATTATATTACGGAATGCGTAATACGTCAAAAAACCCTAGAAACCGAAGTTTCTAGGGTTAATTTTACAACTGTATATTAATGAAATTCGAATTATTCGATGATTTCTTTAACAACACCTGAACCTACTGTACGTCCACCTTCACGGATAGCGAAACGTAAACCTTGTTCCATTGCTACTGGGTGAATTAATTCACATGTCATTTCAATGTGGTCACCAGGCATGCACATTTCTGTTCCTTCTGGAAGTTGGCAGATACCTGTTACGTCAGTTGTTCTGAAGTAGAATTGTGGTCTGTAGTTGTTGAAGAATGGAGTATGACGTCCACCTTCTTCTTTTGTTAAAACGTATACTTGAGAAGTAAATTTGCTGTGACATTTTACAGAACCTGGTTTAACAAGACATTGTCCTCTTTCGATTTCTGTTCTTTGAACACCACGAAGTAAAGCACCGATGTTATCACCAGCTTGAGCTTCATCAAGAAGTTTACGGAACATTTCGATACCTGTTACAACAACTTTACGTGTT
>CAYTRJ010000209.1:0-1926 GCA_964440185.1 uncultured Faecalimonas sp.
CTTAACAATCTTGTATCAGGTTACTTTGATTTGGCTGAAATCAATGCGATTGAACATAAGCCTATGTATATGGACGATTATGTAAAACAATTGGATATGGTATTATCTTCCGGAAACAGAAAACTGCTTGAGGGTTCCGGAACTGTCAGCCATAAGCAGGCAATGGACAAGGCAAAATCCGAGTATCGAAAATATCAGGAAATTACGCTTACACCTGTAGAGCAGGCATATTTGGAGAGTATTAAAGAAGTGTCCAAAGAGGTTAAAAGGAAAAAGTGAAACTAATATTAGTTCGCAAATTTTACAAGACCTATAATGAAGTTCACTGTAAAGGAGATAATGCAATGAGCAGATCATTAACAGAAAAGCAGGTATTAAAGAAATTAAAAATTGATGATTTTCGTCATATGACTAAGGACAAAGTGATAGCTATGGCATCAATGCTTGATAGAATGGATCCTGAAGTCGCTAAAAAAGCAATAGAACAGTTTCCGGATTTTGCAAATACAATGAAAGAGGTTCTTGTTCAGTATAGAGAAAATCTTGATGCGTTACTTAAAGAGAATGGAGATAGTGTTAGGGCATACTATGATTCATGTGATGTGATTCTTTCTTCATTACAGAAGGAATTAGAGAGAGAAGAACTTTCGTTTGAAGAACGAAAATATATAATTGATAAAATGTTGGAAGTAAATCAGATGAAAGGTATGAAGGATACTGAAAATAAAAAATTTCTTGCTACATTGGCCATGTGTGGAGTTGCTGCAGTTACAATGGTGGCTGGAACACTTGCAACAGTATTGGGAACAAATACACAGATTGCTTCTAATGATGATGACGACGAGTTTAGTGAGTAAACACTTGTTTTTTAGGAAAATTTTAAAGTTTCGGTTCAGATGATTCCATAAAAATACGGAGGCAAAAAATGAGCAAACTGATAGCAAAAGAATATCAAAGATTTGAAGATATAAAAATAGTTCGTGAAGACGGTTCGGAATATTGGAGTGCAAGAGAACTTGCTTTGGCACTTGATTACACAAAATGGGAAAATTTTCATAAGGTGATAAAGCGTGCTATGATTGCCTGCGAAAATAGCGGACATACAGTGTACGAATGTTTTCCTGAGGTCAGGAAAACATCAAAAATGCCTAAAGGCGGATTTAAAGACTTGGTTGATTACGAATTGACGAGATATGCCTGCTATCTGATAGTGCAGAACGGTGACCCAAGAAAAGAAGTGATTGCATTGGGACAAACATATTTTGCCATTCAAACATACCGTCAGGAAGTGGCAGATCATTTCAACGAATTGAATGAAGATAATCGTCGTCTTGTTGTGCGTGGCGATATAAAGCAATGGAATCAAATGTTAGCCGAAACTGCACATAAAGCAGGTGTTATTACGAATGAGGAATTCGCAATTTTTCAAAATGCCGGTTATATGGGATTGTATGGTGGACTTGATGTTGATGACATTCACGAAAGAAAAGGATTGGAAGTCGGACAGAAAATTTTAGATTATATGGGCAGTACCGAGTTGATTGCCAATCTGTTCCGTATTTCGCAGACGGAAGAAAAGCTTCGTAAAGATGAAGTGGAAGATGCAAAAACGGCAACATCGGTTCATTATTCTGTAGGTCGTGAGGTGAGAACTGCCATCGAAAAAATCGGAGGAACAATGCCTGAAGATTTGCCAACACCGGAAAAGAGTATTCAGCAAATAGAGAAAGAGCAAATGGCACGATTAAAAGAAAAAGCTAAAAACGGGAAACTAATGTTAGATGAATAAAATCTTTATGTAGAATGATAATTATGAATTGACGAGATAACGCTTTTTGCGATAAGCAAGATGGTGTTAATCAGCATTAAAATATATAATCGGATGTGATAAAATGCAGCACAAGGAGCAGTGGATTTGGCTGCCGA
>CAYTRJ010000210.1:0-1920 GCA_964440185.1 uncultured Faecalimonas sp.
GATTCTTTCACGGTTTCCTTCTTTGATCTTACCCTATACTCTTACAGTATCTCCAACGTTGAATTGTGGTGCTTCTGCTTTTAATTGTTCAGCTTCGATTTTTCTAATAATTTCGTTCATTGTGCGACCTCCTTATATTTTGGACGTTCTTGATACACCTTCTGTATCAGAGGACCATCTCTTTCTTCTCACAACCTCAGTTATTCTATCATATATTTATTGCTTTTACAAGTACTTTTTTACAATTTCTCTTTCTTTTTGTGTTAATTCTGCTTTATCTAACAAGTCTGGACGTCTTTGTGCTGTACGGATCACAGATTGTTCTCGTCTCCATTTTTCAATATTCACATGATGTCCTGACAGTAATACTTCCGGCACTTTTTTCCCATGCCATTCTTCTGGTCGTGTATATTGTGGATATTCCAGCAAGTTGTCTTGGAAACTTTCAAACTCGGCAGAGGTATCATTGTGCAGTACACCTGGAATCAAGCGAGAAATCGCATCAATCATTACCATTGCTGGGAGTTCTCCACCTGTCAAAACATAATCTCCAATAGAAACATAGTCTGTTACGATTTCTTCTAAAACTCTTTCGTCAATCCCTTCATAATGACCACATAAGAAAACTAATTCTTCTTCTTTTGCAAATTCTTCTGCCATACTTTGCGAAAAAGTCTGTCCTTGTGGAGAAAGATAAATTACTCTTGGTTTGCTCTTTGCTTTCGCCTCTACTGATTTATAAGCTCCATATACAGGTCCTGCCTGCATAAGCATTCCTGCTCCTCCGCCATATGTATAATCATCCACGCGATTGTGCTTGTTCTCTGCAAAATCACGAATATTCACAGCTTCCACCGTTAATAAATCTCTTGCCATAGCTCGTCCAATAATACTTGTGTTCAGACCGCCCATAACCATTTCTGGAAATAAAGTTAAAATATGGAAATTCATGTTACACCAAACCTTCCAATAAATGAATTGTCATCTTGCGATTTTCAATATCTACATCTAAAATACATTGTTTGATTGCTGGCACAAGGACTTCTCCTTGTTTTTCGCTGTCAATAATATATACATCATTTGCTCCTGTCTCTAATACATCTTTCATGGTTCCGAAGAATTCACCGTCTTCCGTAAATACTTCAATCCCGATCAGATCCACAATAAAATATTCATTTTTGCGAAGACGTACTGCATTGGCACGGTCTACCAACAAACTTTTCCCTTTATACTTTTCAATATCATTTATATTATCAATGCCTTTAAATTTCAAGATTGCAAATTGTTTAAAGAATTTCACACCTTCAATTTCTAATGGCATATGTTCTTTTCCAGTATCCAGTATTACATTTTTCAATCGTTTGAAACGTTTTACATCATCTGTCGTAGGAAATACTTTTACTTCTCCACGAACTCCATGTGTTGAAGAAATAACACCAACTTGTAATAATTCTTCCATGATCTTCTCCTTTTTTAGCAAAATAGACACCGCTTAGGCGATGTCTACGATAACTTTTTTATCTTCTTTTGCTGCTGCGGCTTTAACAACGGAACGGATTGCTTTTGCAATTCTTCCTTGTTTTCCGATTACTTTACCCATATCAGAATCTGCCACACGCACTTCCAATACAATTGTTTTGCCTTCTGTTTTTTCAGTTACAACAACGCTTGCTGGATCATCTACTAATGCCTTTGTAATTACTTCAACTAACGCTTTCATTACATGCACCTCCACTTATTATGAAGCAGATTATTTTTCAATACCTGCTGCTTTGAAAATTTTTCCAACCATTTCTGTTGGTTGAGCACCGTTGTTTAACCATTTTTTAGCTGCTTCTTCATCAACTTTCATTACGCTTGGTTCTTTAGTTGGATCATAGTATCCGATTTCTTCGATAAATCTTCCATCTCTTGGAGATC
>CAYTRJ010000211.1:0-1843 GCA_964440185.1 uncultured Faecalimonas sp.
GATTCAAACAATTAAGGAAGAAGATAAGATTTGTAAATATCTTGATCTTCCGATCCAACATGCAGCAGATGATATCTTAAAGAGAATGGGAAGAAGAACATCAAAAGCACAGTTGGTAGAAATTATTGAAAAACTTCGTCGTGAAATTCCAGATATCACACTACGTACTACACTGATCACAGGATTTCCAGGAGAAACGCAAGAACATCACGAAGAATTGATGGAATTTGTAGATGAAATGGAATTTGACCGTCTTGGCGTGTTCACATATTCACCAGAAGAAGATACTCCAG
Source organism: uncultured Faecalimonas sp. (assembly GCA_964440185.1). Classification (GTDB taxonomy): domain Bacteria; phylum Bacillota; class Clostridia; order Lachnospirales; family Lachnospiraceae; genus Faecalimonas. The sequence goes on from CAYTRJ010000211.1 coordinate 294, forward strand.
CCGCAACAATGCCAGATCAAATTGAGGAATCTGTGAAAGAAGATCGCCAAGCAGAACTTATGGAATTACAGCAGGAAATTGCATTTGAGTTAGCAGAAGAAATGGTCGGAAAAGAAGTACTTGTTATGATCGAAGGGAAAGTTGCTGATGAAAATGCATATGTAGGAAGAACTTATAAAGATGCACCAAAAGTAGACGGATTCATTTTTGTAGAAACAGGAGAAGAACTAATGTCTGGCGATTTTGCAAAAGTTCGTATTACAGGAGCATTAGAGTATGATTTGATAGGAGAGATTGTATAATGAATTTACCAAATAAATTAACTGTATTAAGAGTAATAATGATTCCATTTTTCGTATTATTTATGCTAACTGATCTAGCAGGAGAAGCGAATAAATACATTGCATTAGCATTGTTCTGCATTGCAAGTTTCACAGATTTTCTTGATGGTCATCTTGCAAGAAAACATAATCTGGTAACTAATTTTGGAAAATTTATGGATCCTTTAGCGGATAAATTACTAGTATGTTCTGCAATGATCTGCCTGATCGAAAGTGGAAAATTGGCTACATGGATCGTGTTGATCATAATTGCAAGAGAATTTATTATTAGTGGTTTTCGCCTTGTTGCATCAGATAACGGAATCGTAATTGCGGCAAGTTACTGGGGAAAATTTAAAACAGTGTCACATATGGCAATGATCATTCTTCTGATCTTAGATATTCAGAATCCAGTTATGCAAACACTTACGACAGTGATCGTTTGGATTGGACTGGTACTTACAATTGTTTCGCTTGTAGATTATGTTTGGAAAAATAAGCAAGTATTAACACAAGGTGGAATGTAAGGTGCAATTAGAAGAAAAGATTGTTTTAGAACTTGCGAAAAGAGAATATACAATTACAACAGCAGAATCTTGTACGGGTGGACTTTTGGCAGGAAAGATCCTAAATGTTCCAGGTGCATCTGGTGTGTACAATGAAGGACATATTACGTATTCCAATGAAGCAAAGGAGCGTTTGCTCGGTGTTTCTCATCAGACATTAGAAAAATATGGTGCAGTGAGTGAACAGACAGCATGCGAGATGGCAGCTGGGGCAGCAAAAGCGGCGAAAGCTGATGTGGGACTTAGTACAACAGGAATCGCAGGTCCAGGAGGCGGAACACAAGAAAAACCGGTTGGATTGGTGTATGTAGGATGCTGCATACGAGATGATGTATTTGTAAAAGAATGTCATTTCTCAGGCAATCGAGAAGAAAATCGAAACGCAGCGGTAGAAGCTGCACTTGAATTATTATGGAGTACTATGTCGAATAATTAAATTTTTCTAAAAAAGAACTAGACGAATCGGTCGGATTATGAGACAATAATACTATATGGGTGTTAAACTTATAACAAACATCCTAAGAATCACAATTCACACTTGAAAGGAGTTTTAATCATGATTTATTCACATGAAGTAAAAACAATGTGTCCAGTTGCTAGCGGCGCTAATCACGGACCAGCTCCAATCCCAGAAGAAGCAAAATGGGTACAAGCTAAAGAAGTA
>CAYTRJ010000212.1:0-1800 GCA_964440185.1 uncultured Faecalimonas sp.
CTTACTTCTTCTTCTGGATTTGTTAACAACTTTTCGTAAATTGCTTTTTCAATTTGGAAGTATGTTCCCCAAAATTTTTGTAACATATTCTTATCCATTTCTTGAGAATATGCTGTATCTCTCCATTCTTGTAATAAAGCCATGATTCTATCTCCTTTGTATTATCATTTCATTTAATCCATTCTGTATCATAACATTGAGCGCAAATTTGGTCAATACTTTCTCTTTTTCTTTCTTTGAATTTTCTTCAAATACTCTTCTACCGTAATCACTTGTGGTTTCATTTTACCCCTCCTGTTTCTTTTTTGCCCCGACTATGTCATTCTATTCAGAAAAGAGTGAAAATATGACTCATTTTACTTGACACATTGCACAAACTACTACTAAACTAAAACTATTGTAAAAGGAGTGATAGAAAATGGAACATTTAATTATACCGCAAAATTATGAGGCGCCTCTGACAATCAGAGAAACTGAAGTAGCCATCAAAGAGATCAAAGACCATTTCGAAAGAGCGCTCGCAAAATCATTACATCTTACACGTGTATCTGCACCGCTTTTCGTAAAACCAGAATCTGGTTTGAATGATAATCTAAACGGTGTAGAACGTCCTGTTTCTTTTGGAATCAAAGAGCAAGATGATCATCCTGTTGAAATCGTACATTCTCTTGCCAAATGGAAACGCTACGCTTTAAAACGTTATGGATTTCATTCTGGCGAAGGTCTTTACACAGATATGAATGCGATTCGCCGTGATGAAGATACTGATAATATCCATTCTCTTTATGTTGACCAATGGGACTGGGAAAAAGTAATTTCAAAAGAAGAACGTAACATGGAAACATTGCAATATACCGTTCGCAAAGTGTATGCTGCTTTAAAGGAGACAGAAAGCTATATTTCCCGAAGATATAACTACATAGAGCCCTTACTTCCTGATGATATTTTCTTTATCACATCACAAGAATTAGAAAATATGTATCCAGCTCTTACCGCTAAGGAACGCGAATACACAATCGCTAAGGATAAAGGAGCCGTATTCATTTCTCAGATTGGAAAAGTTCTAAGTTCTGGTGAAAAACACGATGGACGTGCTCCAGATTATGATGATTGGGAATTAAACGGTGATATTATTGTATATTATCCAGTTCTTGACATTGCATTAGAACTTTCTTCTATGGGAATCCGTGTTGACGAAGAAGCTCTACAGCGTCAGTTAGAATTGGCAGGCTGTCCAGAACGTGCAGAATTAGATTTTCAAAAAGCTTTATTAAATCACGAACTTCCTTACACAATCGGAGGAGGGCTTGGTCAATCTCGTATCTGTATGTATTGCCTAAGAAAAGCTCATATCGGTGAAGTGCAATCTTCTACCTGGCCAGAAGATATTTTCCAATATGCGATTGCAAATGGCATTCAATTATTATAGTTTTTATGAACTCAAAAAAGACGCTCAGCCGAGCGTCTTTTCTATATCTAGATTAGTTTGTGTAGTTATCAAAGTAACCTTGTACTAATACAACTGGAGTTCCTTTATCACCAGAACCACTTGTAAGGTCACATAATGAACCAATTAAGTCTGTTAATTGTCTAGGTGTTGTTCCTTGAGAAGCCATATCTCCTACAAGGTTATCACTCTTTTCTTTGATTCTCTTAGAAATCGCTTCTTTTAAAGCTGCTCCACTTAAATCAGAAAAATCGTTGTCTGCAAGATATTTTAATTTTAATTCATTTGGCGTACCAACCAGGCCATCTGTGTAAGCTGGTGAAACTACTGGGTCAGCAAGTTACCAAATCTTT
>CAYTRJ010000213.1:0-1798 GCA_964440185.1 uncultured Faecalimonas sp.
TAAACAAAAAAGTGAAAAAAGCTTTTGAACATGGCATTACACCAATCGTTTGCTGTGGTGAAACATTAGCACAAAGAGAACAAGGTGTTACAATTGATTTCATCCGTCAACAAATTAAAATTGCTTTCTTAGATGTAACAGCAGAACAAGCTAAGACAGCTGTAATCGCTTACGAACCAATCTGGGCAATCGGAACAGGTAAAGTAGCTACTACAGAACAAGCACAAGAAGTATGTGCAGCAATTCGTGCATGCATCGGAGAAATGTATGATGAAGCTACAGCAGAAGCAATTCGTATTCAATATGGTGGATCTGTATCAGCAGCAAGCGCTCCAGAATTATTTGCACAAGCAGATATCGATGGTGGTCTTGTAGGTGGTGCAGCATTAAAACCAGACTTTGGTAAAATTGTTAACTACAACAAATAAGAATACATAAAGTGATAACGAAAGACTATTTGACCAAGGGGTTCTTGGGCAAATAGTCTTTTTGTCAATTTTATAGGAGCAAAAAATGAGAAGGATTGAAACCATTCGTAAAACAACAGAAAATCGATTCTTGAATATGTATGAGCTTGGAATGAAGAATGAAAATGGAAAAGAAAGTACATATTATGTAGCATCAAGAGCAAAGAATATAGACCAGCTGAAGATACGCACAAGAGAAAATACACCAGACGGTGTTATTATTTACAGTGTATATCGAGATGTGGCTGATGATATGGAAGAAAAGATCGTTTTGATTCGACAATATCGTTGTCCATTGGATGACTACATTTACGAATTTCCAGCGGGGCTTGTAGATGAAGGAGAAGATTTTCAGATGGCAGGTATACGTGAATTGAAAGAAGAGACAGGATTAGTGTTAGAACCAATTCATGCAAAAGAAATGTATACCAAACCATTTTTTACAACAATTGGAATGACAGATGAATCGTGTGGAACGGTTTATGGATATGCAAGTGGAATCCCATCGAAAGATGGACAGGAAGAAAATGAAGAGATTGAAATCGTGTTGGCAGATAGAGCAGAAGCAAAAAGAATCTTGGAAGAAGAACATGTAGCGATTATGTGTGCATATATGCTCATGCACTTTATAAATACACCTGTGGGACATACATTTGATTTTTTACAATGCTAAAGGTTGCATGCACAAAGAAAATCATGTAAAATAGCATAGGACAGAAAAAAGATAATTTTTTAACATAAAGGAGATAATAAGATGAGCAAGAAACCAACAGTATTAATGATTCTTGATGGCTATGGCTTAAATGAAAAACATGAAGCAAACGCTGTTTATGAAGCGAAAACACCAGTGATGGATATGTTAATGAAAGAATATCCATTTGTACATGGAAATGCTTCTGGTATGGAAGTAGGTCTTCCAGATGGTCAAATGGGAAACTCAGAAGTAGGTCACTTAAATATGGGTGCTGGACGTATTGTATACCAAGATTTAACAAAGATCACAAAAGCAATCCAAGATGGTGATTTCTTTGAAAATGAAGCATTACTTGCAGCTTGTAAAAATGTGAAAGAACATGATTCAGCACTTCATATGTTCGGCTTAGTATCAGATGGTGGGGTTCATAGCCACAATTCACACATTTATGGATTATTAGAACTTGCAAAGAAACAAGGAATTGAAAAAGTATATGTACACTGTTTCTTAGATGGACGTGATACACCACCTGCATCAGGAAAAGACTTTGTACAAGAGTTAGCTGATAAGATGCAAGAAATTGGTGTGGGACAAATCGCATCCGTAATGGGACGTTACTATGCAATGGACCGTGATA
>CAYTRJ010000214.1:0-1783 GCA_964440185.1 uncultured Faecalimonas sp.
CAACAATGGAGCGGGATTCATTAAAATCCCACCCCAACTATTGACTTAGAGCCAAGAAAAAAACGACCGACAATTGACATTGCCGGCCACCTTTTATATTTTCATTATTCAATTTTACTTTTTAATTATTTGGAGGATCTTATGATACAACCTGTAATACCTTTTTTCTTTTATGAAGAGCTACCAAACTATTATCTGATCTTATTCTGATGTTTCTTTACACATCCTTTATCGTCTTCATATCGGTATCTTTATTATTCAATATGTTTTGCAAATGTACTATCGATTGTTCCAGATTATTCTCTCCAAATTCCGTTATCATTTGTTTTATTCTTTCTGGATTATGATCTATTGTAAAGGCTCATCTTACAGGCTTTTACATCTGCCATACCGATAACATATTGAGTTGATGATTCAAAATTGTCCATTGGATTCGAGCCTCTCTTTCTTCTGATATTCTTATTGGAAATTCTTTTTCTCCAAGTTATTCTTAGACTCTTATTGGTTCTTCAGATGATTATTCTTTTTGATTTCCTTTCTCGTCAGAAATCTTACTTGAAATCTTTTCTTACTTAAGAATCTAAAATTTTCTTTCGGAAAATTCCTCTTTCCTCTAAGTGAATTGCTTTGTTTTTGTTGAGTTCATAGTACCACTGAGCCTTTTATTTGTCAACACTATTTATCAACTTATTTTATTATTTTTTCACTTTGTTTTTTATTTATCAGAATTATCAGAATATTCTACCTTATGAATTATCCTCTGTAATAGTTGATCAAGCATCCTTTTAAAATGATCTCACGTTCATTCTCTGTAAGATCACCAAGTTTCAATGTGATTTCTTTCAAATTATCTTCTACTACATAAGCTTTCACTTCAGAAACTTTTTCTTCAATCGCTTTGCGGATTGCTGGGACAAAAATATAATCTCCATTTTTGAAGCTTAAACTTTCGTGTGCTTCTTCTGTAATAAATGGAAGCATACCCCAGTTGATCAAATTAGAACGATAACGTTTTGTTGCGTATTCATTTGCAATATTTGCCCAACCACCAAGTACTTTTTGGCAAGAAGCTGCTTGTTCACGAGCCGAACCATCTCCTGGTTTTACAGCAAAGATTGTGCTTCCCACTCCAATATTTCCTTCTCCAACTTCTGGATAAGTAGTACGAATAGTTTCCATAACTGGTTTCAACTCTTCTAAAGCGTCTAATGGACAAGTACCAGCTTCAATTGCTTTCTGTGCTTGCTGTACTTCTTTTGCACGTCCTACATATGCAGGATCTTTTCTTGACAAAGCAAATTCTGCAAGTCCAAGTGGATTTGAACGGTAAGAAGAAGTTTCTCCAGAAGGGATCAACTCATCTGTTGTTGTAACTGGATCATGAATTTCAGAAACCACTTTCAATACAAGGTTTTCTGGTAATGCAGACATAGCAGGCCAATCTTTAATATTTGGTCCGAATTGAATTTCCACATCAGGATCTGCAACTCCCTTGCTATCAAATACACGATTTGCATAAATACTTGAATCGAAATGATATTTTGGTGTCTTGTATTCCACATCCATCATATCTGTTGCTGATGTTAAATAGCCTTTGTTTGCTGCTGTTGCCGCAATAGAACGAGCATCCATAAGTGCAACAGAAGAAATTTGTCCATTTTGTAATTTAGAACCTTCTCGATTTGGGAAGTTTCTTGTAGAGTGACGGATACTAAATGCATTATTTGCTGGTGTATCTCCTGCACCAAAACATGGTCCGCAGAACGCAGTCTTCACCGTCGCT
>CAYTRJ010000215.1:0-1782 GCA_964440185.1 uncultured Faecalimonas sp.
TGCGGTGATTACGAATCCGCCCTACATGGGTTCCAGCGGCATGAACGAAAAGCTGTCCAAATTCGTGAAGGACAACTATCCCGACACAAAGAGTGATATGAGTACCGTATTCATGGAGCGGTGTTTGAGTTTTTGCACGGAAAAGGGCTATATGTCGATGATTAATATACCTGTGTGGATGTTCCTTTCCAGCTATGAAAAACTCCGTGCGAGTATGATTGAAGAGAATACGTTTGTTAATATGGTACATCTGGGCAGAGGAATCTTTGGCTCTGACTTTGGAACGACAACTTTTGTAATCAATAAGAACCGCATTAAGAACTATACCGGAGCATACCGCAGATTGTTCGAAAAACAGGGTGCAGTGGATTCGGTTGAGCAGAAAGAGAAATGGTTTTTTGAGGGAATGGGAAATCATACCGCACAACAGGAAAACTTCACCAAAATCCCCGGCCACCCCATCGCTTATTGGGTGAGTGAGAGGTTTATTGCAAACTTTGAAAAAGGTGTTCCTGTAGGAAATCTATTTCCAGTAAAGAAAGGAATGGATACATCGGATAATGATCGATTCTTGAGAATCTGGTACGAAGTGTCTGAAGAATTATTTTCATTTGGAAAGTGGACGACAAATAAAAAATGGTATCCATACGATAAGGGAGGAGATTATAGGCGCTGGTATGGGAATAAAGAATATGTTGTCAACTACGAAAATAATGGTTCGGAGTTGGAATGTTCAACGGCGAATTTAAGAAGTAGATATTTATATTTCCTAAATCATATTACATGGAGTGCATTAACTGCATCGAAGGTGAGTTTTAGACTAAGTAACTACAAGGCATTATTTGATTCGGCAGGATCGTCAATGTTTCCCAAAGAAGGGATGATGATGTATGTTTTAGCATTGATGAACACAAAGTTATTTGATGCAGTGATGGGTGTTATCAATCCAACAATCAATTCGGGGGCAGGTTCTGTAGCTTTGATGCCGCTGTTGATGCAAGAGAAGGATGAAATTGACAACTTGGCTACTGAAAATGTGAATATCGTACGAAACGATTGGGATTCGTACGAAACATCGTGGGATTTCAAAAAACATCCGTTGATTTGAAAGGAGAATTACAATGGCTAAAAAACCTGATAAGAGTCAGCTAATTAGTGTGAATTTCCATGAGAAGTGGCTTGATACACCCTCGCCATTTGATAGTTTGGATAGTGAGTGGTTAGAAATAATCATATTTTTCGTGTTTCATGTTCCGGCAGAAGGCGTAAGTGCGCGTGGCAAAACATTAGATCAATTTGGATGGGGCAAGAAAAGTAAAGCACATGACTTCAAACAATTGAAAGATCGACTGATGAAAGTAGCGAATATAGATGAAACTAAATTTGTACACATAGACAAATGGATTGATATGAAAGATGGATTAATTGATAATGACTTGGAAGTATTTCCAAATGATGTTGATAACCCAAGACTGACTTTCAGAAAACATAAATCGGGAATAGGCGATAGTTTGTGTAGCCATATTCGCAATTCATTTGCACATGGAAGACTTGCATTTTTTGATAAGGAAGGCGAGATTTATGTTGCAATGGAAGACATAGATAATCAAAAAGATGTAACAGCAAGAATGATTTTAAGCAAAACCATTCTGAAAAGATGGATTATTGTCATCTCGGAAGGACCATATGCAAAAAAAGAAGATGTTTATAGAAAATGTGGAATTGGAGGTTATATAAATGTCCCGCCTAATTCGTGACAAATACATAGAATACCAGAAAACC
>CAYTRJ010000216.1:0-1757 GCA_964440185.1 uncultured Faecalimonas sp.
GCTGTGCAGCACAGCATTTGCAGAGCAGGGTTCTGCAAATAGTAAGCCGTACAATAACAATGCGGGTGATAACAATCCGTATGTGTACTATTTTAATTGGTATCAGTATAATGTTAGTCCGCATCAGTTGAGTGTAACTTTGACGAAAGATAATGCTACAAGTCGATTGAGAGATAATATTTGGCTTTGGATTTTTAGATTAGATTCTAAGGATGGAGAAACCTTTGCAGATGAATCTGGAAACGCAAAAGAAGGTGCTGCAATAGCATATTGCTGTGATGAACAAACCGATATTGAGGACGGGGTTGGATATAAACGCATAAACCTTGAGGATTCAACATACTATGATGAATCTACTGCAAGAAAAATTCGTGCTATATTCGACTATGGATATTGGCCTGATAAAAGTTTGAATGAAAAATTAAAGGATAACAATGGAAATCAAATTTATAAGAAAATTGAAACCGTAACACTTAATGATAACGATAACATAGATAAAGATGCGGATAATCAAGTAGTCTATGCAACAACTGAAATTGAAAAGACCAAACTTCATAAATGGCTAGAGGAAACTGAGGGGAATGTTAATAAATGGTTGGAAAAAAGCGGTAATGACAAAACAATTAAAGATTTAACAGCCGCTGAAGCTTTAACTGCAACACAGGCTGCTATTTGGAATTATGCAAATAAAAATGATTCGGAAAAATATGAATACAGCTATACTTATACTAGCAACTATTATAAATATGGTATGAATGGTACAAGTAGAAATAAAGTTGTTCACCCATTTGACTATGAGTTAGAGTGGAAACTTTATAAAGATCCTAAACATAATACTAAAGACAATGTTAACCTTTTTATTGAGTACCTTATGGCACAGTCAAACGAACATCAGAGAAATTCAAATAAAATTATTTTTTCTGATAATTATTTCGTAAATGTAGAAAAGAAAGCAGTTGAAAATGATACAGGTAGTGTAGTATGTAAGGTTACAGTAGACTTTACACTTGATGGTGAGATTGCAGATGCAGATAACCTTACTCTATCTGCGAAGTTAGGTCAACGTGATGTAACATCTTATACGCTTAAGTCGGGCGATACTGCTGATAAAAAACTAACAGGAGATGGAACACTTGCAAAAGTAAAAGATAGTGAGGACAAGTACAAATATACTCTTGTATTTGATAACGTAACAGCTTCAGAGATTGCTGACGGAATTGAGATGTCTATATCCGGTACACAAACTGTTAATGATGTATATTTTTATCAGCCTCAAGCAAAAGAAGGTTCTACGGTTCAAAAAACTTCTCAGAACTTGGTAGGCAAAGCAACAGGCAATACGAAAGTGTATGTTGAAAAGAAGATTGAGATAGGCGATGACAGAGCAGAGCTTTCTAAGTATGACAGCAACGCTAAAGTTGATGCTGATGATAAAAGTGCGGCAGTGATAACCGTGGGTACTGATAGTTATGAAGCACTTTCGGGTGCTAGATTCAACCTTTATGCTAAACTTAAATCAACTAATACAAATTCTGAATACATTCTCGTAAAAGAAGGTCTGGTTACAGACGAAACTGGAAAGGTTACGGTTTCGGGACTTGAGAAAGATATATACGATTACTATTTCAAGGAAACAAAAGCACCTGATAGATATAATCTTGACAGTAGCTATCACAAGGTAGAGTGGACTACTAACGCTGTGACAGGAACCGTTCAGGTGGGAAATACCTATTATACAGGCCATGTGCATTATGACT
>CAYTRJ010000217.1:0-1748 GCA_964440185.1 uncultured Faecalimonas sp.
TTTCTTGGATTTTGGATATGATCCATTACTTTTTCCGTATACATAATCTGTCTCCTTAAAATTTAATCTTATTTATTTTTCTTTAAAAAATCTTCGTAAAGTGGTGACATGCTTCTTAATTTCGCCACAATTTCTTTAATACTTTCTACAACATAGTCGATTTCCTCTTTTGTTGTTTCTTCACTTAATGTCAATCGAAGAGAACCATGTGCAATCTCATGAGGTAATCCAATTGCTAAAAGAACATGTGATGGGTCTAGCGAACCAGATGTACATGCCGAACCACTTGAACCACAGATTCCTTTCATATCTAGCATGATCAAAAGCGATTCTCCTTCAATGAAACGGAAACTAAAGTTTGCATTATTTGGTAAACGCTTTTCTGCATGTCCGTTTAATTTTGTATATGGAACTTCTTCTAAGACACGTTTGATCAAATAATCTCTCAATTCCACTTCCTTCACTGTACGTTCTTCCATTGTGCGAACTGCTCTTGCAACCGCTGTTCCCATTCCGATAATTCCTGGAACATTTTCTGTTCCAGCACGACGTTTTCTTTCTTGCGCTCCACCATGTACAAAAGAGCGGATTTTTACGCCTTTACGAATATACAAAAATCCAATTCCTTTTGGTCCATTTAGTTTATGTCCGCTGGCACTAAGCATATCTATATGATATTCATCTACATTAATTGGTACTTGTCCAAACGCTTGTACTGCATCTGTATGGAATAATATCCCATGTTCTTTTGCAATTTCCCCAATCTCTTTAATTGGTTCAATTGTTCCGATTTCATTATTGGCAAACATAACTGAAATCAAGATTGTGGTTGGTCGAATAGCTGCTTTTAAATCTTCTAAACGGACCATACCATTTTCATCTACATCTAAATATGTTACTTCAAACCCATTCTTTTCTAAATATTCTCCTGTATGAAGAATCGCATGATGTTCGATCTTAGTTGTAATAATATGATTTCCTTTCGCCTTGTAGGCTTCTGCTGTCGCTTTCAAAGCCCAGTTATCTGACTCCGAACCACCTGCTGTAAAATAGATATCACTTACATTCGCACCAAGTGCTTCTGCAATGATTTCTCTTTGTTTTGTAATTGCTTCTTTATTCTTTGCCGCAAAGCTATATACACTTGATGGATTTCCATAATGTTCTGTAAAATATGGAAGCATTGCTTCTACAACTTCTGGAGCTACTTTTGTCGTAGCCGCATTATCTAAATAAATTAATTGATTCATAATTGCCATCCTCCTATTTGTTGCACATCATTTTTTCTGATGTTGCCTTGTTTGACACATGCTTGCTCTCTTCCACTAGCTGTTTCAGACTGATTTCATCTACTGTTCGATTAATACTCTCATTAATCCTCTGCCAAACATACTTTGTGACACATCCACCTGCCACTTCACAGGTATTTTCTCCATTGTTAGCAGCACACTCTACCGGTTCTAAACTTCCTTCCAATGCCCGCAAGACATCTCCTACTGAAATCTCTTCCACTGCCTTTGCAAGGACATAACCTCCGCCTGCTCCCCGGATACTTTTTACAAGGCCAGCTTTTTTTAGCATCGTCATCAATTGTTCCAAATATCTTTCTGAAATTCCCTGCCTTGCTGAAATGCTGTTAATAGAAACCGGCTCTATCTCACTATATTCTGCCAGATCGATCAACGCCCGCAGACCGTATCTTCCTTTTGTTGATATCTTCAAGGTCTCACCTTCTTTTTAATTCCTAC
>CAYTRJ010000218.1:0-1742 GCA_964440185.1 uncultured Faecalimonas sp.
CGTTACAGGTAAAATAGAAAGTATGATCTTCACAAGATTGTCTCCGTGTTCTCCGTCATAGTTTATGTACTCCTTCTGCTCGTCAAAATCTGTATCCAATCCGTACAGATCCAAGATAGAATGAATCACGTCTTCCTGAACTTTTTGATGTTTTCCCATGTGCCCTCCTGTTATATTGCTTTGTATGCCACTACCAGTTTTTGTACAATTTGCAGACACCCTGTAAAAACTGTGCACAATCGACGAAAAACTCGTCACGGCACTAAATCGATCTGACGACATTTCTCACGTTTTCATGAGTACATTTATCTAAAAATTCGTCCTTGTTCATCCATTTAACTGAAATCATTCGTTTTTCTTTTGCTAAAGGTTCTCCCTTATCATTTCCTTTGAAAAGAAATGGAACTATAGTTTTCCTGATAAGTTTATTTGAGGGCGTTAAAAATTCATAAGAATATGACGTAAGCTCTCTAACCAAATCATTTTTAGTGATTATTATATTTGTTTCTTCAAAACATTCTCTGATTGCCGTTTCAACCAATGATTCGCCTTCCTCCTTGTGCCCCTTGGGCATGGATAAGGTTTCCTTACCGTAAATCAATTCGTTTGTGACAAGAATGCTTTCCCCGTACAAAACCACAGCCATTGCGCTCAATTCTTCTGTAGCATTAGTCGGATCGATAAACTCCCTAATCATAACTTTAGCTTCTTCCATATCTAAAACAGAATCCTTTAATTTCAAATTGAATTTATGTCTTTCTATGCCCAAGACATGATTTGAATATTTAGAGCCGTCAAACCATTTTTCCAAGCATGAAACAAAATCGGGTGATTTATCCTTATCGCCGTAAATGCCGATGATGAACAGCTTTTTGATCAAATCATTATATTTATCTTCATTCTGTGTGAAGTAATCTTGGCTTCTTTCGCAAAACGCAAAATACAGTGATGACGGATTCCCGCAATACATCGGCACAATAAAAATTATTTTTTGATATTGCTGCATTTTTTCAAATATTTTATATATGTCATCGTCCCGATATTTACAGTGTTTGTTGAAACATTCATAATCGCAGTTGACGCACATATGATAATTTGTATTCCTAAAATAAATAATCTCGTCTTGCTCATTTGATAAAAATTGAGCAATGTCATCACAATTCCCGTTTTCTCTGGCAGAAAAACTGATAGATAATTTATTCAATAACATAATCTCACTCCTAACTTATGTGCGGGATAATAATACATTAGCCAAAATCAAATATTCTTCGCTTTTGGAAAGTAGCTATTTTCTTAACAACCAATCTGCCACATCCACGATTTTAATACCCTCATGCTGATATTCGGGATTTCTTGTACGTGCTATTACCATTTTAGGGTAAGCGTCTCTGATTTTAAGAAGCGAATCTACTTCACGTTTGAAAGTATCCAAATGGGGTATGTTGCTTTTCATAATATATCGACAATTTTCGCACTAATGTTTCCAACAGTCATAGGCTTGAAGTCAAGATACCTGCGAGATAACAACAAAGATTATCCCACAGCAACCTCAACATTTTTTCCACTGAACGCAACGCCGTATTTATATATGGTTTTTACTCCTGCGGCAGTCAGTTCTGTATCGTACTTTTTATCGTTGACCTGTTTAAGAGCCGTTTCCGCCAACTTTTTAAGTTTGTCTCCCGTGCAGTTCTTTTCGGCTTTGAGTTCAATCAAAATTCCGGGCAAATTTTTCTGTGTGG
>CAYTRJ010000219.1:0-1730 GCA_964440185.1 uncultured Faecalimonas sp.
AATGTGGGCATTTTATGAATATCCAGAAGTTACTTTTGAAGATTTAATTATTCCATTTAACTTCCCAGAATTGAGACAAAAAGCAAAATTTGCAGCAATTCCATCAACATCAGGTACAGCAACAGAAGTAACAGCATTCTCTGTAATTACAGACTATGCAAAAGGAATTAAATATCCTTTAGCTGACTTCAATATCACACCAGATGTTGCAATCGTTGATTCTGAATTAGTAGAAAAACTTCCAGTACATCAAGTAGCATATACAGGTATGGATGCTTTGACACATGCAATTGAAGCTTATGTTTCTACTTTAAATTGTGTATATACAGATCCATTGGCAATTCAAGCAATTGAAATGGTATTTGATTACCTTCCAGCTTCATTCAAAGGCAACCAAGAAGCAAGAGCACAAATGCATGATGCACAATGCTTAGCAGGTATGGCATTCTCAAATGCATTATTAGGAATTGTTCACTCTATGGCACATAAAACAGGAGCTGCATTCTCAACAGGCCATATCACACATGGTTTAGCAAATGCAATGTACTTACCATATGTAATCAAATATAATGCAAAAGATCCAGTAGCAGCAAAACGTTATGCTGAAATCGCAAGAAGAGTTGGATTAGAAGGAGCTTCAGAAAGAGCACTTATCAACAGCTTATGCAAGAAGATTGACGAAATGAATGTAATGTTAGAAATTCCAGCTACATTAAAAGACTTTGGTATTGTAGAAGAAGAATTCAAAGAAAAAATCGCAGCTATTTCTGAAAATGCAGTAGGTGATGCATGTACAGGTTCTAACCCAAGAGCAATTGATCCAGCAACAATGGAAAGATTATTCACATGTATTTACTACGGAACAGAAGTTGACTTCTAAAAAACAAAATAGAAAAAGAAAAGAATCTCGAGCAGGAGATTCTTTTCTTTTTTATGCTAAAATCCTAGAGTTTCGCCGATTAAAATAACTTTGATACGCCCTTTGTGTCTTGAATGTCTAGTGATAAGAATTTGACAGCACATGCAGTCTTCGCTGTGACAATCTCCACAATGACCGAGAACAGCGCAAGGTGTTTTCGTATGAAGGCGTGCAGCATTGGCAGGTGCAGCAATGTTCTGAACACGAGAAATACCTTCTGTAATATCAGCTACAATTTTATTCATTCCAACAAATACAAGAACATTTTCTGGGCCATGTGCCAGACAGGCAACACGATTGGAATTGCCGTCTATATTGATCAATTCTCCGTCGATTGTTACAGCGTTTGAACTTGTTAAGAAGTAATCGCATCCCATCGTTTCTAGAAAAACAGCTTTTCGTTCTTCTGGAGTTTTAGCTAGGCTGCGATCGATGAAACTAAGAGAATCGTTGTTTTTTACACAATCTAATAGTCCCATTTCCTTTACAGTTTCTGTTCCGCCCATGCCAACTGAACCACCATTTTTCATAAGGTCCATTGCAAGTGCAACTGCATCTGCAGAAGTTTCACAGTAAAAAGCCTCCATATTGTGTCTAGCAAAATTCTTAATCATTGTTTGCGACAAAGTTTGAAATGCTTGTTGTTTTGGTGTCATAAGAATCCCTCCTGAAAATAATATTATTAAAGGAATTATAACATAAAAAATTTTTCAAAAAAGTGATTGACATTATAACAATGTACTAGTATAATAACATTTGTTCGGTTGACAAACTTAAATATGCACGAGTGGCTCAGTGGTGGAGTATCGCC
>CAYTRJ010000220.1:0-1687 GCA_964440185.1 uncultured Faecalimonas sp.
TCCATCGCAGATATGAATATACCGGATATACCGGAGAGGAACGCTGGGCGATTATGACGGAACTATCCGAAAAGGAATTATGGGACAAGTATCCTAATGTAATCAATAGATATATCCCATTTGTACTTTTGTCTGTGGCTCAGGGAGAGGTTATAGATGAAGCACATAGAAATAACCATAAACACGAAATGCGAGCAAAGAGAACTTATGATGCTTATGGATATGAAGATGATATTTCTGAACAGTTCCATAAAGAACTGATAACACCATTTGTGGATTATTTTGAACTGGAAGAACAGCAGAAAATTGAAGAAGAAAAAGAGTTGCAGCGTAGGAGTGAGATTGACAAGGTACGAAAGGTTATCTCTATGCTTCCGGAAATACAAAAGCAACGCTTGTTTAAGTATGTGTTGGAAGGAAAAAGTTTTTGCCAAATTGCAGAAGAAGATGATAAAGGATACTTAAAAGCAAACCCATTAGCAGATATTAAAAATATGGGCATAAAGGATAAACGAGTTGAATTTTGGACTCCGGAAGAATACGAGAAGTTCGTATATTACGCAATGGAGTATCCACAGTATTATTATGCTTATGAAGTGTTGTATTGGTGTGGACTACGAGAAGGCGAAATGCTTGCTTTAACATTAGATGATATAGATTTTGACGAGGGTGTTATAAGCGTAACTAAAACGTTTGCACATCTGAATGGTCGGGACATTATCAGTACCCCAAAGACACCAAGTTCGGTTAGAAAAGTCAGTATGCCAGCATTTTTGATTGATGAAATCAAGGAGTACATCGGTCTGCTATATGAACCGACAAGAGAGCAAAGATTGTTTCAGGTTTCAAAATCGAAGCTGACACGTAATTTTCATATTCTTTCCGACAAAGCCGGATTGAAACGCATTACCATTCACGGACTTCGTCATTCGCACGTATCCTTGTTAATCAGCAAAAAATACGACATTTTTGAAGTGTCCAAACGAATAGGACATAAATCAGTTAAGACAACACAAGACATTTATGGTCATTTATTTGATGATGTTCAAAAGAGCATTGCAAACGATTTGGACAAGCTTAGGAGAGGAGCGTAAGTATGTCAGCTAAAAATAATGATAACCGTAATAGATTCCGTTCACAGACAATAGCATTTAGAGTGTCGTCTGAAGAAGATAAGCAAATCAACATAGCAGTTTCTCTTTCAGGTATGACAAAGCAGGATTATATCACAAATAAGTTGCTGGATAGAACAATAAATGTTCAGGCAAGTTGTAAAGTTCACAGAGCAGTATATGATAGGCTCACAGAAGTGCTGGAACAATTAAATAGACTAAATACCGGAGAAAAGGTTGATGAAGAATTACTCGATAATATTTCCCTTATCTCTCGTCTGGTGGAAGGTCTTTATGTAACTAAATAATGATATAAGATGAACCCGATTATGTCGGGTTTTTCTTTTTGGGAAAAGATATGCTAACCACTTGTTACTATTTCTTTGCAGTAATTGCAACTAATTTTGCAACACGAGGTAGGATAAATAAAATAAAGTGGCGAAAAACACCGTCTAAAAGGGGTAAAAATGGCTTAAAATATAGGGAAAATAACCCGTATGAGAATGTCGAAAAAGAGTTTGAGTAGTAGCCACTTGCCCGAAAACCCTTTATTTTCAAGGGTTTTCGGGTTTCTT
>CAYTRJ010000221.1:0-1676 GCA_964440185.1 uncultured Faecalimonas sp.
TGACAGATGTGGCTGTGGCAGTGTTATGAACTATACCGAGTATGTGAGAGAAGACCATAAGTTTGTGGTGTTTTGCGATAAAACAAATATCGCTGAAAAAAGAAAAGAAGGAGTTTATATTACATATGGAAAAGAAAGTTGAGACAAACGAAGAACTAAAGGATTTAGAAATAGTTGAGGAAGCGATCGAAGAACTTGAAAATAGTGAATACCTTGCATGGGACAAGGCTTGCAGAGTTTCTCAAACCACGTCTTCATAAGTTGTTTTAAAAATTTCGAGAAAGAATCCCGCCTGTGTGCATTTCTGTCCTAGGGGGGATTTCTTTTGTGGGAAGAAGGGATAAGCTAAGTGTGAAAATGTATTCGGATGTGTTACTGTGTGAAAACAGTTATTATAAAATAAGTGTTTCCTTTGATGGGAAAATAAACGAAGAAGAGAAAAGAACAGAAAATGTTCGTGTTAGATGTTATGATGGTTGTAAATGGAACCAAAGTGTTGCTGAAAAGAAAGAATGTGTTAACGAGGTTTTGACTGAACTTACAAAAAATATGCTGTTTAATACTAATCTTTCAAATGATAGTTATGTGAAGCAACAAATGGAGAACAGAAGTGTTTATTCGGTAGAAAATGTAAAGTATGAATTTAACAAAGATGTATCGGTTAACTTTGCAGAGAGGATTTATGCGAATGTAAAACAAAATGCTAAAGTAGAAGATGTTGAGATTTGTCTTTTATCTAAGTGTGAAAAGAAGGAATTTACGAATTCGTGTGGTTCAAAAAAAATGTATAAGTATTCAGCGAACGGTATGATGGTGGTCTATTCGGTGAAAAAGAATGGATATCGGGGAATGATACGTTTATATGAACCGTTATCAGATAGATATGAAGAGATTGTGCAGAAAATAAATGCCCAAATGAAAAAAGACGTGTATTTTGCGAATAAACAAATATGTTTGCGTTCTGGTAAGTATGTTTGTGTTCTTTCTCCAGAAGTGGCAGGAGTTCTTGTACACGAATGTTTGGGACATATGAGTGAGAGTGATAATGTTGATTATGAATGGAAGTTTGGGAAAGTCATCGGAAAATCATTTATAAACGTTGTAGATGATGGGAGCATGAATGGATCTGGGTATACACCTTTCGATGATGAAGGAATTGATTCCCGGGAGACGTATATTGTGAAAGATGGAAAAATCAATAGCGCATTGACAGATATCTGTCATTCAAATATGCTCGGGTTAAAATCGTCTGGAAATGGAAGGGCAAAAAGCAATGAGTATCCTCCGCTGGTTAGGATGACTAATACATATATGAAGGCAGGAAGTTGGTCACTGCACCAGCTATTTCAGGGGATTGAATATGGAATATATGTAGAGGAATGTTTAGGCGCAACAATAGGAAAAAAAATACATGTGAAGCCAGGGCGGGCTTACTTGATAAGAAAAGGACATATTGAGATGCCGATTAGTATTTGCGAAATCACTGGAAGAGCATTTGAATTAATATGTAACATTGAAAAGGCATCTGATAAGGTGGATATGTATAATGATGTATTTGGAGGGTGTGGAAAAAGAAATCAAACACCGATACGTGTTTCCTACGGTGGACCGTATTTGAAAATAAATAATGTAGAGATTATAGGAAGGGAATCGTATTAATGCGAAAAAAAAATAGC
>CAYTRJ010000222.1:0-1670 GCA_964440185.1 uncultured Faecalimonas sp.
TGTGAATTCTGTGCCCAGTCGAATATCCACTCCCAGTTCTTCTACCATGTGAATAAGATAATTTGTGTATTTTTGATAATCATTTTTGAAAGATGGTTTTCCAACATAATACATCAGTCCGCCAAGGTATTTTTCTTTTTCATAAAGAACTACATCATGTCCTCTCTGTGCCGCAGAAATTGCTGCATTTAATCCAGCTGGACCAGAACCAATAATTCCAACCCGTTTCTTTTTCAATGGCGGACGAAGTTCTGTACTCTCCATATAGTCGTTTCCAAGATTAGGATTTACAGCACAATGCAATGTTCTATTTTTGTTACCTCCGCCAAGGCATTCATTACATCTTAAGCACTGACGCATGTCACAAATTCTATCTTCCATAATCTTTATTGGATAATCTGGATCCGCAAGAATTTGTCGACCAAGTGCTGCAAAATCAGCCTCTCCTTTTTCTATCATCTCATCCGCTTTTTCAGGAGTTACAGCTCCTACTGTGATAATTGGAATATTTACATGCTTACTAAGTTCAGCTGCATTATCTGTATATAAATTTCTTGGGCAGTATGTAGATGGAATCCATGTTGCTGTGCTAATTCCTCTTTGAAGCTGCATCTTTTCCTCATCAATTTCCTTTTTTCCGTACATTACATCAAAAAAATCTGGAATTCTTGAATCCAATGTACCTCCACTTACCATGATTGCATCAACACCGGCTTCTTCAAGGTATTTGCAAATTTCAATTGACTGATCTAATGTAATACCATTTGGAACAAAATCTTCTGATGACAATTTAAAAATAATTGGAAAATCTTCTCCGCAATATTCATGAATTTTTTCAATAATTTCCAGTGAAAAACGTAATCTATTGTATACACTTCCACCATATTCATCTGTTCTTCTATTGTAATAAGCGGAGAGAAATTCTACTTGAAGATATCCATGTCCACAATGTAACTCAACAGCGTCAAATCCTATCGCTTTGGCACGTAATGCACATTTTGCATAGTCCTCTACAACATTTTTGATATCTTCTTTTGTCATTGTTTTCAACTCTTCTCCGGGCAGAGAAAATGTTCCTATGCCTGATGGCGTATATGCCGGTTCATTTGATGCATTGCTTCTGGCAAAAACTCCACCATGGCATAATTGAACAGCTGCTTTTGCACCACCCGCATGGATTGCATCAGCAATCATGCTCATTCCTGGCATAAATCGGTCTTCGCTAATATCCAGCTCTCCTGGGAAAGTTACACATCCAGGTGTAGGGTTAGTCATTTCTGTAATAATTAAACCTACCCCGCCATTCGCTCTCCTCATATAATGATTAATTGTTGCCTGTGTCACACTTCCATCCGGACTTGCAGACCATGTTTCCATCGCTGGCTGTACCATTCGATTTCTCAGCCACATTTTCCCAATCTTGCCTGGTTTTGATAAATTTTTAAAACTCATATTTTCCTCCTTTTGTTTGCATGTGAGTAGTTCCGTTTTCTTTGATAAAATATTATCATAATTCCAGGCAAATGCTGTGAATCCTAGGCTTCATATTTTTATAAAATATAATCCTATGGTGTGCCTAAACTCAATCTCCACAAAAAGAATACCCAACCACCATTTTACAAACAGCAGTTGGGTATTCTTCATTTTCTTAATTACACGATTGATCTCAC
>CAYTRJ010000223.1:0-1582 GCA_964440185.1 uncultured Faecalimonas sp.
CACAGGCTGCGGACGTAGGTGCAACATTTTCTACAACAATGCGAGGCAGTATTGATAAAGAATATACTGCATATAAAATCACGACCAGTTCCTCTGTACAGGATTTGGCACTGGTATTTGGAGAAGGTGTGGGAAATGAAAAATATATTGATTTCAAAGTGACATGGACGAAAGAATGTTCCGTGTCTATTGTAAAAAAAGATAGTGAAACATCTAAAGGTCTTGCAGGAGCAGTTTATGGAATTTACAGTGATGCAGCTTGCACAAAACTGATCAAAGAAATGCCAGAAACAGATGCTAACGGTGCTTCAAAGGTAACTCTTGAAAAAACACAGGAAGTTGTCTATTTGAAAGAAATCACAGCACCTACAGGATATGCAATCGATACAAAAGCATATAATGTGACGTTAAAAATCGGAAGTACATCATCTAAAAATGTGACGGATAAAGCTGTGAAAGCAATGATCAAACTTTATAAACAGGATGCGGAAACAGCAGATATCTCTCAGGGAGATGCGACTTTTGAAGGTGCGGTTTACGGACTTTATGCAAGAGAAAATATCGTTCATCCAGATGGGAAAACAGGAGTCATTTATAAAAAGAATGAGCAGATTACAACTCTCACGATCGATAAAGATGGTCAGGCATCCATTTCCGATTTGTATCTTGGGAAATATTATATAAAAGAACTTACACCACCTGTCGGATATCTGATTGATAATGAGGAATATGAAATTGAATGTTCATACGAAGGTCAGAATACCGCTGTTGTAGAAAGAACAGTAGTATCTAAGGAAGTTGTGATGAAGCAGCCATTCCAGATTATTAAAGCAGCCAATAATGGAAAAACAGATGCAGATTTGCTCAAAAATGTAGGTTTCACAGCTTGGCTTGTGAGTGATCTGAAGGTAAAAGCAGATGGAAGTTATGATTTCAATTCAGCAGATCCGGTTGTGCTTACAGCTGATGGAAAAACAGAAATGTTTACAGATGAAAAGGGATATGCCTGTTCAATTCCACTTCCATATGGAACTTATGTGGTAAAAGAAACAACAGCAAAGCATAATTACAAGCCGGTAGATGATTTTATTGTGACGATCAACGAGGATCATCCAAATACTCCACAGGTATGGAGAGTCCTTTTGGATAAAGAATTTGAAGCAAAATTGAAGATCATCAAAAAAGACTCAGAAACAAAGCAGAGTGTATTAGTAGCAAATACAGAATTTAAAGTCTTTGATCTGGATAGAAATCAGTATGTAGAACAGGTAACTACTTATCCGTCTACAAAAGTCCATAAATCTTATTTTACAGATGCTAATGGATATTTGATTCTTCCAAATAATTTGAAGGTTGGTAATTATCGTATTGAGGAAGTGACTGCGCCAGATGGTTATACTCTTTCTAATAATTATGTGACGATTGCCGTTGATACGAATACAGCATATCTTATGGATTCAGCAAGCAATGATGCAATCATTGAAGTAGAGTATGAAAATCAGCCGGTGAAGGGAGAACTGACAATCTATAAACAGGGCGAACAGCTTGTTGGGTATGATAAGGATTTCCATTATGAATACAG
>CAYTRJ010000224.1:0-1527 GCA_964440185.1 uncultured Faecalimonas sp.
AATGTGGACATATGGAAAGATATTTTTGAGCAATATTTTGATTTCGAATTGTCAGTAATTACTGACTTTATAAAGAATAGAAATCATATCGCCCATAATAAGTTACTAAATTTGATTAGTATGCAAAAAATCAAGCAAAATGTAGAATTATTAAAATCATATATTGAAATTGCAGATCAAAAATTTGAAGAGTCAGATCTTTCAGAGGAACAATATATGACCATAGATGCACAACAAGAGGCAGAACAAGAAGCTGAGGAAGAAAGAGATTGGGAAGAAAACTACTTGAGGTATAGAATTCAATCGGAAACAGGCATTGAGATACTTACGTTTGATGGAGTTTTAGAAAAATTCAACGAGTTGTTAGATAGATTATACATTGAGATTTATGATGAATTATATTTCAATCCGTGTTTTACCATAAGTCAACAATACGCAATTGAGGAGGAAATAAATGAACAGATATTATTTAAAGTTCAATCAAATGCAGTGCAAGAATCTGAAATAGAAATAGTGGTTAGTCTTTGGTTAGATGGTGCTATGGATTCAGATAGTTCAGCAACAATCAGGTGTAGGAAAACGAACGAAAAGGATAAAAATTTATTTAAAGCTGAAATCAGATACCACAATGGTTCTGGTTATGAGGATTATGATTTGGGTGGTATCTATTTAGATAGAGAATCTGAACTTGACGATTCTGAATTAAATACTTTTAAAAAAGAGTTAATGGTATATATTGAAGAAGAATTAAATCCAATGGTTAAAAGAATAGCTATATACAATGAAACTAATGAAGGTAAAAAACCTGTATCTGATGAAGTTTGCTATGAATGCGAAAAAAAAGGTATTTCTGTAATGAAAGACTTTTATCCTGAAGGATTTTGCTGTTTTTGTGGTACTGATAACAACGAATAACCGATTATGGAAATGCCCTATGTTGATATCATCTGATTTTTAGACAGAGAATTAGAAAAATGAAGGATTTACGTTCGCGTAAACAACTATCAATTTGTAGAGATGCAAAACATTAGATTTTATGATTATTGGAAAGAAAGTGGATTGTCGTATGAGAATACAAACTGTTCAAGGTGACATTACAGTTCAAAAAGATGTGGAAGCAATTGTGAATGCTGCGAATACTAGCTTACTTGGTGGAGGCGGAGTAGATGGAGCTATCCATCGTGCAGCTGGACCAGAGTTGTTAAAAGAATGTAGAACCTTACATGGTTGCAATACAGGAGAAGCGAAGATTACAAAAGGTTATAATCTTCCATGCAAATATGTGATCCATACAGTTGGACCAATTTACAGAGGTGGAAATCACGATGAAGCAGAGCTGTTGGCAAATGCTTATCGTAATTCTTTACAACTTGCAGTGGATCATGGAATCCGAACAATCGCGTTTCCATCGATTTCGACAGGTGCGTATAGTTATCCATTAGGAGAAGCAGCAGGAATTGCAGTAAATACAATAAAAGAGTTTTATAAGGAACATATAGATGATCTGGATTATGTCAGATTTGTATT